>CAZUVY010000020.1:0-44014 GCA_964623905.1 uncultured Faecalimonas sp. | reverse complement strand
CCCTTCAGAGGATGCAGGATTTTGGTGTTAATCTTATCTGTGTGGAAGATGGTATTGACAGTTCCAAGGATGCAGGAAAACTGATGATTTCCGTTTTATCTGCGGTGGCTGAAATTGAGCGTGAGAATATATTGGTACAGACGATGGAAGGGCGCAGGCAGAAAGCCAGAGAAGGTAAGTGGAATGGTGGTTTTGCACCTTACGGTTATCAGCTTATCAATGGTGAACTGCACATTGCCGAGGATGAGGCTGAGATTATCCGCATTATCTACGATAAGTTTGCCAATACCACTATGGGAATTGCGGCCATCGCTACATTCTTAAACAACAGCGGATACAAGAAAAAGCTTCGCCAGAACAATACCATAGAAGGTTTTTCCACATCCTTTGTAAAAGGTGTTTTGGATAATCCCGTGTACTGTGGCAAGCTTGCTTTTGGCAGAAGAAAGAATGAGAAGATTCCGGGTACAAGAAATGAGTACCATATTGTAAAGCAGGACAAGTATATGCTTAACGACGGTATCCATGAGGCGATTGTGTCGGAAGAATTGTGGAATCAGGTGCACAAAAAGAGACAGGAAACCGGTGTTGCCAACATCAAAACTCACAGTCTGGATCACGAGCATATTTTATCGGGAATCATCAAATGTCCGATTTGCGGAAGTGGTATGTATGGCAATGTAAATCGTAAAAAGCATCCGGACGGCGGACATTACAAAGACTATTTTTACTATGCCTGCAAGCATAGAACCTTTGTGAATGGTCATAAATGTACTTACCGCAAGCAGTGGAGTGAGGATAAAATTAATGCAGCGGTGGAAGAAGTTATCCGTAAACTTGTGAACAATCCAAAGTTCAAAACGGAGATTCAGAAGCACATCGGACAAAGCATTGATACACAGGAGCTGGATAGAGAGCATACAGGCTTACAGGAGCGCTTAAAGCAGGTAACCGGAGCAAAGAACAAGCTGGCGAATCAGATGGACAACTTATCTGTATCGGACAAGCATTATGACAAGAAATATGAGGATATGCAGGTGCGTCTGGACAAGCTTTATGATGAGATAGAAGAAATCGAAACTCTGATTGAAGAAGTGGAGACCAGACTGTATAATATTAGGCAGGAGAAAATATCCGGCGATAATGTGTATCAGTTCTTATTATTCTTTGATAAGCTGTACGACAGATTTACGGATATTGAGAAGAAGACATTTATGAAGAGCTTCCTTGCAGATGTGAATATTTACGAGGAAGAGCAGGATGACGGAAGAATCCTTCGTAGTTTGAAGTTTCGATTCCCTGTGTTTTTTAATGGGAAAGAGATATACGAATTGGATTGGGACAACGAAAGTACCGTTGAGACGGTTTGTCTTTTAGAACGGTTAGATCACTGAAAACCTGATATTCGAGTCAAATTATCTTTTGATATTGGAGAACTTCACAAAGTGAAGCAAGAAGGAGAACGAGTTAATGAATAGTGACCCTTTTAAAGAGTATATAAAGCAATCAGAACCGAACAAAAGAGAAAAAGGGTATGCTTGGCATACGGCTATTGGTCTGCAAGCTGTGGATGGATTAAAAACATCTAAGTATTTGATTGATACAGCAATAAAAAATATCGAAGGTGATATTACCATAGATGAAGCACAAGAACTTCTTAACACATATTATGAAGAGAATCAGAAATCTAATCCGGAGGATCGTACTGAAGAGGCAGATAAAGTTGCAGTTCGAATTGCAAAAATTTTATCGGAGAAAGCATTTAGTTTTACTCCAAACGAATATATCTCAATTCATAAAAAACTTTTTACAGGGATATATGGACATGCTGGGAAATTAAGGGATTATAATATAACAAAAAAAGAATGGGTTCTTAACGGAGCTACTGTTCTTTACGGAAGTGCATCAGAACTTCGGGCAACACTGGATTATGATTTTTCAGAAGAAAAGAAGTTTAGTTATAAGAATCTGACTATGGATGAGATTATTCATCACTTGGCAATTTTTGTATCAAGATTATGGCAAATTCATGTTTTTGGAGAAGGCAATACAAGAACAACCGCAGTGTTTTTTATTAAGTATTTACAAACGCTTGGATTTGATGCAAACAATGATATTTTTGCAGAAAATGCTTGGTATTTTAGAAATGCACTTGTTAGAGCGAATTATAATGACTTGAAAAATAATATTCATGAGACAACAGAGTACTTGGAAATATTTTTGAAAAATTTATTATTGGATGAGAAAAATGTACTTCATAATCGTTCTATGCATATTAGCGGAATGCTTAAAGAAGTGGACATTGAAAGTCCAAAAGTGGATATTGAGAACAGAGAAGTGGACATTGAAAGAGTAAAAGTAGACATTCGAAACAAAATATTGTCCGTATCAAATACAATTTCAGAAAAAACGATAAATCATGCGGCAGAAATATTTGCAAGCTGTGGGAAAAATATTTATTTTGGAAGAACGATTGTAGAAAATATTACGGGGCTAAAATCTTCCGGTGCATCCAATTTGATAAAATTATTATTGGATAGTGATGTGATTATGCCGGTAAAGGGGCATGGTAAAGGAAAATATCGATTTAAATAATCTTTGCTAGACGGATTAATAGAAATTAATAAAATTGGAAAAGTATTGATTTTAAGAAGGTATTGCAATTCGGTTGCCCGAGGAAAACACAGTCGAGACTGTTGTTTTGATCTCAAGGATTGATAAAAATAGGCTGAAAAACCCAGAAATAAAGGAGTTTTAAAGAATCAGTATTGTTAAGACAGCAGTGCTGGTTCTTTTTTTGTGTGATACCTTCTGGCAGGAGCTTTTTTATATAAAGATAACTTGACTTATAAATCTTACTGATGTAATATTTACACAAGCGTAGTGGGTTTCATAAAGATATTTTTTTGGGACGAAATCTTACATATGTAATATTTTAAAAAGGCGAGTAATGTACATCGTAAATAGAATATGACTATTTCGACTATCGTCTCAATGGTGATACTCGTCAAATGAATGGAGGTCAATATGAAGAAAGGAAAAAGCAGGCTCCTATGGATTGCGATTGCTGTTATAGGAATGGCTGCGATTACTGCTGCGGTATGTGTGGCAGGAATGTTCAAAAAGGAGGATGTGTGTAAAACGCCAGAAGAACTTCTCGCCCAATACATGAAACACATTCCAGCACAGGAGTATGAGCAAATGTATGAGATGCTCCATATTGAGGCATCTGGTAATGTCAGTCAGGAGGATTTTGTAAAACGCAATTCAGCTATTTATGAAGGAATTGAAATCCAGAATATGGAGGTCGAGATTATCGCATGTGACGAAGAACAACTGACTGTAACTTATCAGACATCTTTTGATACGGTTGCAGGAGAAATCAGCTTTGAGAATGAAGCATTTTTTCTGGAGGGCGAAGATGGGTACAAGCTGGTTTGGGATGATTCACTGATCTTTCCGAATTTAGCTTCTACTGATAAGGTAAGAGTTTCTATGACGCAGGCAAACCGGGGAGAAATTCTGGATAGGAATGGACGAGTGCTTGCAGGAAAAGGCACTGCATCTTCGGTTGGAATCGTTCCGGGAAAATTGGAGAACAGGGAGGAAGCAATCGCCAAGATTGCAGAATTGTTGGAAACCACGCCGGAAGTGATAGAGAAGAAATTGTCGGCACAGTGGGTAAAAGACGATTCTTTTGTTCCTATAAAAACGATTCCAGAAGTGGAAGAAATTGAACTGCTGAAAGTAGAAACAGACGAAGAGGTATTGAAGGAGAAAGAAAGACACGAAAGTTTGCTGGCAATTCCTGGAGTAATGATATCTGACGTTGAAGTTCGTGAGTATCCTTTAGGCGAAGCGGCTGCACACTTGGTAGGGTATGTACAAAGTGTTACTGCAGAGGATTTAGAAGAACATGCAGGAGAGGGATATACGGCTAACAGTGTGATTGGAAGAAGCGGAATGGAGGGCTTGTTTGAAAAGGAACTGAAAGGGCAAAACGGCTGTAGGATATACATTGTGAATTCAGAAGACGAAGAGAAAGAAGAACTTGCTTGCAGATTAGTGCAGCACGGTCAGGACATTAGGCTGACGATAGATGCCAGTTTGCAGATTGTCTTATATGAGCAGTTTCAGGAAGACAGGAGCTGCTCTGTAGCTATGAACCCATATACCGGAGAAGTACTGGCTTTGGTCAGTACACCATCCTATGACAATAATGATTTTATCATGGGATTGTCCAGTGAGCAGTGGACAGCATTGAATGAGGACGAGGATCAGCCTATGTATAATCGGTTCCGGCAAGTCTGGTGTCCCGGTTCGACATTCAAGCCAGTTACGGCTGCGGTCGGTTTAGAATCAGGAGCGATCGCTCCAAATGAGGATTATGGGAATGAAGGATTAAGCTGGCAAAAAGATGCATCGTGGGGGTCTTATTATGTAACTACCCTTCATGCATATGAACCAGTTATTTTAGAGAACGCTTTGATTTATTCCGATAATATTTATTTTGCAAAGGCAGCATTAAAAATTGGTTCGAAGGATTTGGAAAGTTCTCTGACGCAGCTTGGTTTTAATGCGGAGCTGCCATTCGAGATAAAAATGGCAAAGTCGCAGTATTCCAATTCAGAAAGTATTGAAACAGAAATACAGTTGGCAGACAGCGGTTACGGTCAGGGACAGGTTTTAGTGAATCCATTACATTTGGCATGTATCTATTCTGCTTTCTGTAATGAGGGTAACATCATAAAACCTTATCTGGTCTATCAGAACGTGGTATCTGCAGAGTATTGGATATCAGGAGCGTTTTCCAGTGAAACCGCAAACAGGGTATTGGAAGGAACGAAAAAGGTTGTGAACGATTCTCATGGAACAGGGTATGCAGCCCATCGGGATGACATAGTTCTGGCAGGAAAAACGGGTACAGCAGAAATCAAGACATCAAAAGATGATACCTCCGGTAGTGAATTAGGTTGGTTTGCAGTTTTTACAGCAGAAGAAACAGTGGAACGTCCTATATTGATGATCAGTATGGTGGAAGATGTAAAAGGAAGAGGAGGCAGCGGATATGTTGTTAAAAAAGACAGCATGGTTCTGGAAGAGTGGTTTAGCCGCAATTAGTTTCATGGTGATAGTAAGTGTTTCGGGGTGTAGTGATACACCTCAGGAGAAACCAGCGGTTGTTGAGACGATAAGTGAGGTGCGGTTACCGGAACAAATGGATGAAAAAGAAAACGAAAAGATAATTAAATGTTGTCTGGAATTATATGAAAAGGCAGCAGAAGAAAATAAAACCGCCGATCTGGAAATGATTCGCAGCATTGTAAATCGGTTTGGAGAAAATGGGTATTCGGCAGTTGACAGCAAAAATCAAATTAATATGACTGAAGCAGAGCAGGTAGAAAGGTTCTGTACAATGGTGGATACGCAGGAAGAAGCGGAAATAGTAATCCTTGAAGTCGATTCTTTAGGAGGATTTGTAAAATATGATTTAAAAACAAAAGATGGAAATGTGGATGTGGTCAGAAGCTATTATAAATACGAAAATGGAAATATGAAACGAGAGGTGACAGGAAGCTACCAGGCGGAGTATTGGAACTACACGGAAGACGGTTATCTTATGTTTTCCGGAGTTTTGTTTTCAGAAGAATTGTATATACTGACGTTAAGCGTAGCAGAGGAGTATACAGCATTACGGGTACAGCCGTTAGATGAAACATACAGGGAGTTAAATCGGAAATATCTTCTTCCAATCAGTTTTGAGCGAAATAATATGTTCCTTGTGGATTGGAGTGAGGATGATTTTGGGGAGTTGAATTTCTATGATGTGTATGACATTTTTTATCCTAGGATAAATGGGACAGAAAGTTCTTATGTTACAGATGACGATTTTGGAGGCAATGCTATTTATCGGATTTCCAAGGAAGAATTTGAGAATGTTATCATGACATATTTTAATATTGACAGCGAAACGCTGCAGTCTAAAACTATCTATCATTCAGAGGATGCGACTTATGAATATAAACCGAGAGGCTTTTATGACGTAGAGTATCCGGAATATCCATATTCGGAGGTGGTCGGTTTTACAAAAAATAACGATGGAACACTGACACTTACGGCCAATGTGGTGTTTCCTTATGCATGCAATTCTAAGGTATATGCCCATGAGGTTGTAGTTCGTCCTTTGGAGGATGGAGGGGTGCAGTATGTTTCTAATCGGATCATACCGTCTGAAAACAACTACAGGGAAACATGGCATACACCTCGTTTGACGGCAGAAGAATGGGAAGAAATATATGGAGGCAAATAAGAAAAATTCAATTTTGGTGATTGTAGTGCTGTTAATTGGGGTGTTTGTGTGTGCCTGTAAGAAGGGAGAGGAAGCCTCTGGTAATCCATTTGTGGAAGAGACACAAGAAAGGCTTTCCTCGGAAGAAACTTCTAAGCAATGGGAAGAGGGTTATGGACTGCCGGTGGACGAACAAGAAGAGAAGAAAGCTGAGAGTGATTGTAGAGCAATGATGGAACGGATTTATGATATATACAAAGATGCAGATAAAGGAACTGCATCCAATGTTATTTTGAATGATGAGACCATTCTTGAACTGCAGAAAAAATTAATGGAAACGGAATACCCGGTGTCCACTTTGGTGCCATACTCCGATATGGGAAATTATGAAAGTGTGGATCGGTTCCTTGAGGAGTGTGCAGATGGAAAAAAAGGTTCTATTGTAATTTACGAGATACATGATGATGGCGGTATAGGGAGGATGAAATTCATTTTTGATGGGACGGAGATGTATGTTGTAAGTGCGAAAATTATATGGAATAGTAACAATAAGCCGGGAATCTTCTATATTTCTTATACCAGAATCAAGGATTGGAAATATACGGAGAAAGGATGGTTCTGTTATGAGTTATGTGTTCCGGAGCCGCCAGAGGTCAGTGAAATTATAGACGGAAGCTGTCTGATCAGAGTAAAGCCAATGACAGAAGAACAGCGTGAGATGTCTGAGCGCCTCGTCATGGGACTTGGATATCAGGGACAGAACCTTTTGTGTTCCAACTGGAATGCGGAAAATATGAGTGACTTGGATTATAACGGAATGTTTGAATATCTGTATGGAATGAAATATGGCGAAAAGTTCAATTTTGAAGATTATCCAAATGGCATTCCGAAAGAAGAGTTCGAAAGTCTGATTATGGAGTATCTTCCTGTAACAGCAGAGCAGATACGGGAGTATGCAGTCTTTGATGAGGAAAAGCAGACTTATTATTGGGAAATGCTTGGGTGCTCTAATTATACACCGACTTTCTTTGGAACTTCGTTGCCGGAGGTGGTAGATGTTAAAGAAAATGCTGATGGGACAGTGGTATTAACAGTGGAAGCAGTATGCGACATGGTGATTTGTGATGATGCGGTCATAACCCATGAGCTTACGGTACGGTTTGCAGAGGATGGCAGTTTTCAGTATTTAGGAAATGAAATATTGAATGATGGTATTACGAGTATACCGGCTTACCAATACCGTGTTCGTAACAGGGAAAAAAGAACATTCTAACAATAACATAATCAAGAATCGGGTAAAGGTCTGTTGTATGCTTGACCATTACCCGATTTTTTTATTTCCATATATTCATGTCTGATAAGACAGACATGGTTATTTCAGTCGCATTACCTCCGGTAGCGTTGCTGTCTGCCCCGATGTTAGTGGCAAAATAGTATGTATTATCTGTAGTTTCAAGTAAGCCAACAAACCATCCGTTTATATCCTGTCCATCTACACGGCCGGTTCCGGTCTTTCCGTAGAATGTTCCGGCATCGGAAGAGGAAAGGCAAATAGCATCTTTTACTGCATTGATGTTTTCAGGTGCGAAGTCAAAGCTGTTATTATGTAGTTTGATTAACAGTTCAACCTGTTCTATCGGGGAAATTTTCAAAGAAGATTCCAGCCAATAGGTGGAGAAATCGCCACTTATGGTTTTGTTTCCATATCCGATTTCATGAATATATTTATTGATGGAAGCTGATCCAAGCTGCTCATCTACTGATTGGAAATACCAGTTCACAGAGGAAGTCATAGCAGTTCGCAAGGTCTGATCGGCGTTCCAGGCTTCAAATGGATAACTTTCTCCGTTCCATGCAATCAAGGAATCTTCCGGTGTAATGACACCGTCCTCTAAGCTGAATAAAGCGTCATATATTTTGTATGTGGAATCTGGTGCGACTCGCAATGTTGCATGGTCTATATCGTATATGCTCCAGGAATCATTTTCTAAATCATATAAAACAAAACTGCCTTCGTATTTACCAAAGTAGGAAGAAAGGTCAACATAGGAAATATTCTCAGATGAAGTTTTCCATTGATAGTGGCTGACCTCTGCTGCATATGTAGATAAAATTGGAGCAATTCCCAGGAGCAGGACAGTGGTCAGCGTGAAAGCAGTCATGCCTTTTAGCCTTTTCATAAATGTAGGCTTCTCATAAGAAGCAATATTAAGAATTCTTCGTTTCAGTTGTTTCATGTTTCCGCCAAGACCTGCTGCAAATGGAAAAGGAGTCAATGAAACTTTTTCTGCAAAGTTAATAAGAGTATTGCCGTAATCTTCATAAGCATCTTCATCAAGCATTTTCAAAACAGAAGTGTCACAGGCGACCTCTCTGTCATTACGCATTTCTTTTAGTGCGTACCATACAAGAGGATTGAACCAATATACCACTCCAGCAAGGTTCATCAAGAAACCAGCAATAGCATCTTTATGTTTATAGTGCTGCAGTTCGTGTAGCAACATATACCGCATATCTAATTTCTTGTAATCGGAAATCAGATGAATTGGCAGATAAATACGTGGTTTCAAAAAGCCTACTATGATTGGAGATTTCAAAAATGCAGTGCTGTAGATGGGAAGCTTTTTGCGAATTCCCATATCTTTTAAACAGTGATCGTATAATTTGTGCACTTCCGGGTTCTGAAGAGGAAGGGCAGATTTCTCCAAAGTGTGTAAACGTAGGAGAGATTTGACTACCAATATTATCATGCAGAGAATACCGACAATCCATATTCCAAGCAATATATACCCTGCGATAGGCGGCGTCTGACTATTTACGGAAAGAGTAAAGTCATTTAGCCGATCTGTATTTTCAACGGTAATCGTTTCGGTAGTGCGGGCAATATTGGTTTCGGTGCCGGAAGAAAGGGCAATTTTTAGGTTACTTAGCCAAGAAAAAATTTGTGGGAAGCCGATGAAACGGAATGGTATAAAAGGAACTGCTAAAAGTCCGAGCAGCAGAAACCACAGATTATATTGCATACGACTGGACAGGCAGTTTTTGAATATCCGTTTAATCATCAAAATAATTCCGATGATACCGCTGATAAATACATTACATATTAAAAAGCGTATCATAAAATTAGCCACGTTCATTGCCTCCTTTTTTGGATCTCTTGGAAAGAAGAGCGCGAAGTGAGTCTATTTCCGTTTCAGACAGTCGGTCATTTTCAATGTATGCAGATAGCATAGCAGTGATATCTCCATCATAGAAACGTTTTAGAAAAGAATTGCTTTCCTGACCGATATATTCACTTTCTTTTACAACTGGAGTATAAACAAAAACACGGCTCTGTTTTTCATAAGTGAGAGCACCTTTAGTTACAAGACGTTTGATCAGAGTCTGTATTGTTTTGGGACTCCAATTTGTGGTCTGTACTAATTTGTCCGTTATTTCATTTGTGTTAATTGGAGCATATTTCCATATGATTTTCATTACTTCAAATTCAGCTTCTGAAATCTGTGGCAGGTTGCTCATTTTCATCCCTCCTTAAATCTTACGAATGTAATAAAAATATTGTAGTCTCTATTCATGGAATTGTCAATTTCAGAAAAAATATTGATTCAATTGCTATCGGTTTTTATTTTTGCGCTTCATTGACATTGGTTTCGTGGAAAGATAAAATATAGAAAGGAGATTGAGCTGTCTGGGACTTGAAATTTGACGATACAGATTGGGAAAGTCCAGAAATTTAAAGGAGGAATATCATGGCAGAAAATGAAAAAAAGAGTAAAACGAAACCAGCTACTCAGGATATGGGGTCTGGAAATATTAAAAAATTACTGCTGCAGCTTGCAGTTCCGGCCGTTGTAGCACAGGTCATCAACCTGTTATACAATGTGGTTGACCGTATTTATATCGGACATATTCCGGAAATCGGAGCGGCAGCGCTTACTGGTGTTGGGCTGTTTATGCCGATTTTGATGTTGATCAATGCATTTGCAATGCTTTGCGGTTCAGGTGGTGCTCCGCGTGCAGCGATCGCAATGGGACAAAAGGACAATGAAACTGCAGAAAAAATCGTAGGAAACTGTTTTACATTGCTGCTTGGCTTTGCAGTCGTTTTAACAGTTGTATTTTACATCAGTGCACCGACACTTCTTCGACTCTTCGGAGCGAGTGATGTGACACTTCCTTATGCGGTTGATTATGCCAGAATCTATATCTTAGGCAGTGTTTTTGTATTGATCGTAATGGGGATGAATCCGTTTATCACAACACAGGGATTTGCAAAAATCAGTATGATGACAACTGTGATCGGAGCGATCATTAATATTATTCTTGACCCTATCTTTATCTTTGTATTTGGTATGGGAGTTCGAGGTGCGGCTCTTGCAACGGTATTAAGTCAGGCAGTTGGAGCTGTTTGGATTTTGAAGTTTATGACGGGAAACAAGACAATCCTTCATTTGAGAAAGGAAAACATGAAATTAGTTTCCAAGATCATTCTTCCATGTCTGGCTCTTGGAATTTCTACATTTGTTATGCTTTCTACAGAAAGTTTATTGTCGATCAGTTTTACAACCAGCTTATCACGATATGGCGGAGATTTGGCAGTAGGTGCCATGACGATCATTACCAGCGTAAGTCAGTTGGTGACAATGCCGCTTCAGGGAATTTGCCAGGGTGGTCAGCCAATTATGAGTTATAATTACGGAGCTGGCAACAAAGAACGTGTAAAAGAGACCTTCTTTACACAGTTTACAGTATGTATTACCTATACGATTCTTTTCTGGGCTACGCTGATGTTTGTACCACAGATTTTTGCAAGCATGTTCACTAGTGATGCATCGTTGGTAGAATATACAACATGGGCGATGAGAATCTACATGGCGGGCATCTTTTCCGTAGGTTTCCAGCTCAGCTGCCAGCAAAGTTTTATGGCACTTGGTCAGGCGAAGATCAGTTTACTTATGGCATGCCTTAGAAAGATCATTTTACTGATTCCATTGATCTTCATTCTGCCATTCTTCTTTGAAAATAAAGTATTTGCAGTATTTCTGGCAGAACCGGTCAGTGATATTATCGCAGCAGTAGTGACAACAACGATGTTCTTGACACGATTTAATAAGATTTTGAATAACGGTCCTTCAAAATAGAAGAGATTTACATAAAAACAGCACATCTGAAAAATGTGCTGTTTTTTTATAGATCTAAACCTAAGAATTTTTTTGCAAGAATACCAACAACGAATGAAATTACGGCTACTGAAATACTGATTGTTGCCATTTCCAAAAATCTGGATTTGAATGGCTGATCCTGTGCAACGGATGTGTAATATGTAAACACTGCAATGATCAGGATTACCACAAGCAGCATACAGAGCAGAGCCAGAATATATGCTGAATTCCCAAATATCAGATATGGTGCGATAAGCAGGACAACCGTGATCAAATAAGCAACACCCGTATACAGACATGATTTAAAGGCATCGTCTCTTCCTTCACTTCGGGCAGCTAAAAACTCACTGGATGCCATGGAAAAAGTAGCAGAGATTCCTAAAATAAGTCCGGATAAGGCGATCAGCTTTGTATTCTGCATTGCAAAAGTAAATCCGGCAAGTGAACCTGTAAGTTCTACCAGAGCATCGTTGAGACCAAGTACCATACTGCCTACGTATTGAAGACGTTCTTCATCCAACATTCCAAGAAGTGCATTTTCATGTTCTTCCTCTTGTTGTCTGATCAGAACACTTTCTTCCACTTCAGATGCGAGTTTTACATATTCTTCCTGAGAACTTTCTTCGCCTCTTTCCATCAGTTTTACGGCAAATGTGAAACCGAATATACGAGCGATCCATTTATATTTCAAAATTTTCCATTTTTCAGGTTTCATATCGAGACCAGTATATTTTTTCCACACTTCATAGTGTGCGCGCTCTTCACGACTCAGTCGTAAAAGGGTCTTTTTATTCTCTTCTCCTTTGGCAAATTTTGCAATTTCGGAATAGATAACACTTTCTGTCAGTTCGCTTTGCTGCATTTGTTTGATGATAGCGAATGAACCTTGTGATATATTTTTCTTCATGTAAAACACCCCTTTTCATTAGTAAAATATTTATCCTATTATAACTCTTTTTCTGAAAATTCACAACAATTTGCATAAATTTGTAAATTTGTAGAATGAATTTGTATTGACATAGTAGGAAAAACATAGTATTTTGGAAACATCTTACTATGAAAAAGAGGTGGACACGAATGAAACTAGAGGTGAGAGAACTGAGAAAGTCTTTTGGTGAGACAGAAGTACTTCATGGAATTTCGTTTTCAATCGAAAGCGGATGCGCATTGGGACTTCTCGGTAGAAATGGAGCAGGTAAAACGACAACGATTCGTATCCTGATGGATGTATTCAAGAGTAATAGCGGGACGATTCTGATGGATGGAAAAACATTCAATCCAAAGGAATATCAGATCGGATATCTTCCGGAAGAAAGAGGATTATATCCGAAAAAGACAGTTGGAGAACAGCTTACATATCTTGCGATGCTGCGAGGGTTAAGCAGTAAAAAAGCGAAAGAGCAGATGAAAAAGTGGCTGGAACGTATGGGAGTTGCAGAATACGAAAACCGTAAATTGGAAACATTATCAAAAGGAAATCAACAGAAAGTTCAGTTGGCACAGACATTGCTTTGTGATCCGGACATCGTGATTTTGGATGAACCGTTTTCAGGCTTGGACCCGGTAAATTCACAGATTTTAAAAGATGTGATCAAGGAGCAGATTCAGGCTGGTAAACTGGTGATCTTCTCGAGCCACCAGATGAGTTATGTAGAAGAATTTTGCGAGGAAATTGCAATTATAAATCATGGTGATGTAGTATTAGCCGGGAATCTGAAAGATATCAAACGTGAATTTGGCCAGGATCGCTTGATCATATCAAGTCTGAATAAGACACCGGAAGAACTGGCAGAATTGTTGAAAACAGAATTCGCCGATTTAATAGATGTGGAAAAAATACAAAAAGACAGAGTAATTATTCGTAAGAAAGAGAAGGACAATAAACCAGAGATTTTAAAACGTCTGATTGAAAAAGAAATTGATTTGGAATTCTTTGGACTTTACGAGCCATCATTAAATGACATCTTTGTGGAAAAGGCGGGTGATGAAGTATGAAACAATTCCTGATTGTTTTAAAATTTGAATTAAATAGTTATTTAAAGAATAAAAGTTTCTTGATTACAACATGTATTTTGGCGCTGGCTGTAGCAGCACTTGTAATCGTACCGACACTGATTCCGGGATTTCTGGGAGAGGACGAAGAAGCAGTGGTTTCTGAAGAGACAGTAATAGATGTAGATACAGATTACGAAGAAGAAGTCTGGCTGGATTCGCTCGGAATCTATGTGGAAGAGAGCGCAGAAGACGTTGATCTGGAAGCAGTTAAGGCGGCTTATCCTGCTGACTGGACGGTATACAACAGTAAAGAAGAACTGAAGGATGCAGTTGCGAAAGAAGAAGTGACAGCAGGTTTTGTAATGCAGAGTGCTGATATGGTGACCTATGTTGTGAATGATCTTTCTATGACAGATTATCTCTCAGAAGAATTTTCTTATGTGCTCGCAGAGTATTACAAACAGCAATATTTAATGGAAAAAGGGCTTACACCAGAAGAAATTATGACTGCAGAGAGTTTTTATGTAAGTGTGGAAGATGAAGTATTGGGAACAGACAGTGTTGCCAATTATGCATATACGTATATTCTGGTATTTGTAGTATATTTCCTGATCATTTTCTATGGACAGATGATCGCGACGGCGGTGACAACCGAAAAGAGCAACCGTGCAATCGAAATCCTGGTGACAAGTGTAAATCCAAACAGTTTGATCTGTGGAAAAGTGCTTGCCGGTGCGATCGCAGGTGTAGGGCAGGCAACCTTGATCCTTGGAAGTGGATTTGCGTCTTATAACTTAGTAGGCGATAAATGGGGCGGCATTTTAGATTTCTTGTTTGATATTCCAGCAGAAATATTAGTGATTTATGCAGTCTTCGCATTATTGAGTTATGTATTATATGCTTTTATTTATGGTATGCTTGGAGCGCTTGTTTCGAAAACAGAAGATATCAGTAAGAGTTCAATGCCTGTGCTCATGATCTATATTGTATCATTCTTTATTGCAATCTTTGGTATGACAGACAGCAACAGCATGCTTATGAAAGTAGCTTCTTATATTCCATTTACATCAGGAAATGCGATGTTCGTACGTGCTTCTATGGGAAGCGTGGAATTGTGGGAAGTGCTTTTATCAGGCGGAATCCTTGCAGCAAGCTGCGTAGTTGCAGGTGTGCTGGCAGCAAAAATCTTCCGATTTGGAACATTACATTATGGAAATCCAATCAAGTTTAGAACAGCTTTGAAAAAATCTGAATAAAAAAGACCGTCGCGCTAACCGTGAGTTAGTGCGGCGGTTTTGATTTTACAGAAAACAATTGTTTTTTAAGATTTGATCCATGAATTGAAGGGTTGCTTTCTCGTATTGTCTTGGACCTACAAGATAGCAAAGCCCATGTCCGGCTCCCGAAACAATTTCTAATGTAACTTTTTCTGGAGCTGCTTCTTTTAGTTTCTGGCTCATCTGGCATGGAACAAAGCGGTCATCATCTCCGTGGAAGATTAAGATAGGAACCGTTGATTCTTTTACTGCAGACACGGCATCACTTGCGTCCAAATCAAATTTGCCGAAAATTCTGGCACCAAGTTTTATAAAAGGATACATCAGGTTTGCAGGCAAATGCATATCTTCCTGACAGACTTTTTTAATGATTTCTTTTGGAGAAGAGTAAGGGCAGTCTGCGATAATTCCGACAACATTTGAAGGAAGATTTTGGTTGGCAGTCATCAGTACCGTTGCGGCACCCATAGAAAGTCCGGATAATATAATTTTTGTATCTGCTCCAAAACGTTCTATCACATAATTGACCCAGTCAATACAGTCATTTCGTTCTTCGATTCCAAAAGTGATCGTAGAGCCATCGCTTTTTCCATGAGAGCGTTGGTCTACAACGAGGAGATTCTGGCCTGATTTGCGGGCAAATTTGATCCCGCCGCAAAAATCCAGGTAGGCACTGCTCTTGTAGCCGTGAAGCATGACCTGAACAGGGGCATGATCGGCGGTATGATAATAGCGTCCATATAACTTTTTACCATCATGTGAGGAGATGTAAATCTCTTCATGAGGCAATTTTTGGACTTCTTCAATCCACATCTTTATATTTTCCAGTTCCTTTTCATATTGTTTCCCTTTTGGAAGTTTATAGGTCTCTTTTGGGTCACGCTCTGGTGAGTAAAATGCAACCCGGTATGCGTAATAAGCAATCAGCAGGCTTAAAACACAGAGTGAGAAAACGATTATCAAAAATATCATATGAAGTTCCTTTCGTGTGAAGTAGAGTTTGTCTGGAGGATATGATAGCACAAGGGAAAAAAAGAGTAAAGAATATGGCATGACAAAAGCAGAAAAGGATTACAGGGATAGAACTTTTAGAAAACAGAGCGGGACGCCCTGTGAGAGTGTCCCGCTTGTATTCATTTTACAGCAAATATTACATTACGATAAATGAAATGGTAGCTGGAGCCATTTCGTATGTTCCGGCTGTTTTTACAACTGGTTTGATTTCTGGAAGGGCATATCCTTCGCCTAAAACGAGAGGATCACCATTACATGTCATAACAGTTGCACGAATCTTGCCATCTTGTCCTTGTAATTCATAAACTTCTGCGTCTTTAGGAAGTTCTACAGAAGTAGATTCTGTTCTTGAATTGTTGATGATCAGATAGCAAACACCGTCTTTGCCGTCTTTACGTGAGTGCGCATATACGTGAGCACCTTCACGGATTGGTTCAGCTGTGTCATATACTGTTGTGCCCATAAGTCTGTTCCACAACAATACTGCAAAATAGTTTGGACGTGGATCAAATACCTGACGAGCAAGGAAGCCATAGTCTGATGAAGCTAATGTATTGTGGAAGATGACCCCTTTTGTAAGTGTTGAGAATCCGGCAAGCTCGTTTAATGTACGGAATACATCAAGGTATGTAGATGCCCAAGTGTCTCCACCGCCGCCTGCGTCACCAGATTCCGTTACCCACATTTCACCGCCTGGAACATATTTGTCGCGCAGTGGAACGTAAGTACGGCAGAAATTCATCGCTGTATCTAAGTAAGGTTCACTTGTAGCATCTTCTGGCTGCCAGTGTCCGGCTGGCATCACTGATGCGAGACGATCTGAGATACCGTTGTAATAGTGGTAACTGAATACTTCAAGAGGAACAACAGTGCCTTCCATCAGATCTGCACAGTTCACAGTTTCTCCTACAAGCTGTTCTACACCGCCGGCTTTGCGGGCGTCACCGAATACGATGTTGTCGCCGCCTGTGGTACTTGGCCCAACAAATAATGTTTCAGGATAATTTTCTTTTAACCATGTAAAGAAAAGATCCTGGTCACGACGATAGTGAGCTGCTGTATAGCCTTTTGGGAAACCTGTTTCTTCCATCATGTTTGGTTCATTTGTAAATTCAGCAGCATCGATTGGACAGCCATATTCTTTGCTAAGTCCAAACAATTTTTCTGCTTCTGCTGGATGCCATGGTTCTTCTGCTGAATGAAGACCTGGACAGTTTGATACAGAAACGATCAATTTTGCACCGATTGCTTTTACAAAATCAAGAACACCGATCCATTGTTCTTTTGTAAGAACGTTTAAATAACCTTCCGGAACGATACCGTTTGTTGTTCCGTCAAAATCATAGTAGGTTTTAGTAGCCCATGTACCAGATACGCGTACCCATGCTGGACCTAAATCTTTTGCTAATTTACGAACTTTTTCATTGTAAAGATCGATTGGTGGATAAACCTGCATCAAATCTTTGTACATAGCAGTGATTCCGCCTGCTGGTTCTACATAGAATTCCTCTGTACCTGCTATTTGTTCTGGTGTGTAAGCTTTCCAGAATGTACCGCCTGTAACTTCCGCAAATTCCACGTTGTAAGACATCAACATTGGATTTTGTTCGCGAAGTGCTGTCAGGTTTTCTGGATTCAATTTTACTACTTGTGCCATAAAATAATTCCCTCCGTTTTCCTATATACTCATATTATAGAGGCAGATATAGTCTGTGAAAATAGACAATCTTTGAAATAGTTGGAGGATTTTTAGCATATAAAATTAAATTTTTTGCAAATTTAGTGAAAACTAAGCGAAGTAAGTGTTGACAAACCATAAAAAGAGTGTTAAGGTTTTAACAACAAAAATCCCATGAGGGAGTAGCAAGCGTATTACGTAGCAAGTCAACATCCTGACCGTAAGGTCTGGCTTGTTTTAAATTGCGAGACTCATGTATATCTGTAAAGCTATACATGAAGTCCAGATATTCTGAATAGATACCCAAGTATAGTTTTATAGCTGTACTTGGGTTTTTTGATTTTATGGGATGTTACCCGAATAAGGAGGACAAAAAATGTCTATTGTGGAATTTAACAATGTAACTCGTATTTATGCGAGCGGTGATCATGTGCAGAAAGCACTGGATGGAGCCAATTTCAGTCTGGAGGAAGGAAAATTTGTAGTGATCCTTGGGCCGAGCGGGGCAGGAAAGAGTACCCTTCTCAATATGCTTGGAGGTCTTGACAGTCCAACAAGTGGAACGATCAAAGTAAATGGAAAAGACATTTCTACACTCAGTAATGATGAATTGGCAGATTATCGAGCAGCGACAGTGGGATTTGTATTCCAGTTTTACAATCTGATACCAACCCTTACCGTATATGAGAATGTTGCATTGGTAAAAGAGATTTCCAAAGATGCGCTGGATGCAAAGAAAATGCTGGCAGAAGTTGGACTTGCAGATCATATGCATAAGTTTCCATCTGAAATATCTGGAGGAGAGCAGCAGCGTGTATCGATTGCACGTGCGCTGGCTAAGAATCCAAAGATTCTTCTCTGTGATGAACCAACAGGTGCATTGGATTCGGAGACAGGGGTGCTCGTTTTAAAAGTTCTGTTGTCTATGGCAAGAAATTATGGGAAAACAATTGTGATTGTGACCCACAACCAAAACATTGCAAAGATGGCGGATGTAGTGATTCAGGTGAAAAACGGGAAAATCAAATCCTGTGAAGAACAGGAAAATCCAATGAGTGCAGATGAAGTGGAGTGGTAGAGATGTTGGCTAAAAAATTGTTTCGTACGGCATGGAAATATAAAGCCCAGTTTATTTCCATGATAATCATGATTGCGATTGGAGTTGGAATCTTTCTTGGATTTAATATCGAGTGGAAGAGCATAGAATCTGATACTTCTTCCTTTTTTGAGAATACAAAATACGCAGATTATCGTCTCTATTCGGAAACGGGATTTTCGGAAGAAGACATTGAAAATATCCAGGAAATGGAAGGAGTAGATGCCGCAACTCGTTATTTTTCGATGAATGTGGGGATAAAGGATACAAAGAAGTCTGTGGCACTCAATGTTTCGGAGAACTATACAGTTTCAAAAATGCTGGTGTTAGAAGGTGAAGAGTATGATGCAGATTCAAATGGAATCTGGCTGTCAGACCGATTTGCAGAAGCAAATGATATTGAGATTGGAGATACATTTACAGTTACATACCAGGGCATAGAAGTCAGCGGTGATATTGTAGGTCTTGTGAAAAGTGGGGAAAATATGATATGCGTGGCTGATGAAAATCAGCTGATGCCGGATTATGAGTCTTTTGGATTTGCATACATTTCACCGAAAACACTGGAAGATGTACTTGGCGCAGCTTTTTATCCACAGATCAATGTTTGTTCAGATATGGAAAAAGCAGAACTGGAAGAAGCAGTAAAGGATGCACTTGGAAGAACGATTCTGGTAACTTCTAAGGAAGATCATATTGCTTATGCAGGAGCGCAAAGTGAAGCAGAAGAAGGCAAGACCATGGGATCGATCCTGCCGGTTCTTTTCCTTGCAATTGCGGTTCTTACGATGGTTACGACTATGCACAGAATTGCTGCAAATGAAAAAGTACAGATTGGTACACTGAAGGCATTAGGATTTAAGGATAAGAAAATACTTCGCCATTATACTTGCTATGGTATGATGATCGGAATCTTTGGTACAGTGCTTGGGATTGCATTAGGTTATGGTGTGGCGGCAGTTATCGTCAGCCCTACCGGAATGATGAGTACCTATCTGGATATTCCGGATTGGGATCTTGTAATGCCAGAGTTTTGTTGGCCGGTTCTGATATTGACAGTAGTTTTACTGACTTTGATCAGTTATCTGTCGGTAAAGAAAATGCTGAAAGGTACCGCAGCAGATGTCCTTCGTCCTTATGCGCCAAAGAAAATGAAAAAGAGTATCCTAGAAAAGCTGTCATTCTGGGAAAAACTTTCATTTGGAACCAAATGGAATGTGCGGGATATTCTTCGACATAAATCACGTTCAGCTATGACATTGGTTGGTGTTGTAGGATGCATGATGCTTCTGGTTGGAGGACTTGGCATGAAAGATACGATGGCAACTTTCATGAAAATGCTGGATGAAGATATCAATCACTATGCTACAAAAGTAAATTTTACGGAAACTGCAGAGAATGAAAAAATCAAAGAATTTGCGGAAAGCGTAGATGGAGACTGGATGGCATCGACGGGAATCAGTTATGAAGGAGAAACCATTTCGCTCGAAATCTATCAGGCGAAGAACCAAAAAATCCGCTTTTTGAATCAAGAGAATGAGGTTATGGAACTTTCTGATGATGGCGTATATCTTTGCCTTCGCCTTGCGGATACAGCAGAAATTGGTGATACTATTGAATTTTCACCATATGGAAGTGAAGAGACCTATCGTGTAAAAGTGGCAGGATATTTTCGCTCACTGGTATCAGAGTGCATGGTTATGACGGAAGCGTATGCGGAAACGATCGGAATAGAGTACCATATAGGTTCCGTGTTTACAGATACCGCATCGGAAGAGATTGAAAATTCCGGAATGATTTCGGGAAAACAAGATAAAAAGATGATCATGGATACATATGATAGTTTTATGGAAATTATGAATATCATGATTTTCGTTCTTGTGTTAGCGGCAGTGATTCTTGGTGTAGTCGTGCTTTATAATCTTGGTATTATGAGTTATGTAGAAAGATATCGCGAGCTTGCTACATTAAAAGTGCTTGGTTTTCGTGACAGGGCAATTGGTAATCTGTTGATCAGTCAGAATATCTGGCTGACAGTAATAGGTGTTATCATCGGACTTCCGGCAGGAACAGGGGTATTATATAGCCTTATTAATTCTCTTTTGAGCGAATATGAACTCAGTATGACTCTGGGAGTGTTAACATATTCCGTAAGCGTTCTTTTGACGTTTGGTGTGTCGCTCGTTGTAGGCTTCATGGTTGCAAGAAAAAATAAGAATATTGACATGGTAGAGGCTCTAAAAGGTGCTGAGTAAAAATGGCATTGACAGAAAAGGGATAATATGATAAATTAAATAAAAAAGTTAGAGATAACTAACCAAAAAGCGAGTATAGGTTGCTCGCTTTTTTAATAAACTGAGGTTAGTTCAAACTAACAACAAAAGGAGGTCTGGCATGAGTGTAGTTATTATTGGTGGTAATGAATGTATGGTATGTCAATATGAAAAGATATGTAAAGATTTTGGTTGTAAGGCAAAGATATTTGCCAAAGAAAGAAGTGGATTTAAAAAGAAGCTGGGGACCCCAGATTTGATGATACTTTTTACAAATACAGTTTCCCATAAGATGGTAACAAGTGCAGTAACGGAGGCAAAAAGAAATAAGATTCAGATTGCACGCGCTCATTCCAGCAGTGCAGCAGCATTGATCAATGTGCTGGAAAATCATTGCAGATAAAATGAAAAGGAGACCTTTTGACGAAAAAGGCCTCTTTTTTTAAAAAGATGTCGACTTTTTGATTGGTGTTGTGATATACTGACCAAGGTTAGAAAAAGCTAACGAAAGTTACTAAAGACAAATGATATAAAAGTAGATAATCAATTTAGAAAGTGGTGGTAGGAAAAATGATGATCAATAAAAGGCTGATTGGAATGGTCAGCGAAAGTAAGAAGTTTGTAGCAGGAAATGTTGCAATGCAATGGTGCAGTCTTGCTGCAAATATCGGTTTGATGTTTACGATTTCAAATACAGTCGAAAAAGTTTACAACAGAGAAATAGAAGCTGGGGATTACGGGATTTTAACCGCAGTTTTTGTGGGAGCGTTGCTTGTGCGTTTTCTCTGTGAAAAAGGTGCTGCGAAGATGAGTTTTGAAGCGTCGCATTCTGTAAAGAGGAAGCTGCGAGAAAAAATTTATGAAAAGCTTTTGCGGATAGGTGTTTCTTATAATGAGAAAGTCAGTTCAGCAGAAGTGGTTCAGGTGGCGGTAGAAGGAGTAGATCAGCTTGAAACGTATTTTGGGGCATATCTTCCACAATTCTTCTATAGTATGCTTGCTCCGTTTACCTTATTTCTTGTATTAAGCTTTGTAGATATATTATCTGCGCTGGTATTACTGATCTGCGTTCCGATGATTCCAGTTACGATCATCGTGATTCAAAGATGGGCGAAGAGACTTTTGAGCAAGTATTGGGGACAATATACAGCGCTTGGCGATACATTTCTGGAAAATCTGCAAGGATTGACCACACTTAAGATTTACAAAACAGACGAAATGAAACATAAGGAAATGAACGAACAGGCAGAGCAGTTTCGAAAGATCACCATGAAGGTATTGACGATGCAGCTCAATTCCATCACCGTGATGGATCTGGTAACTTATGGTGGAACAGCACTTGGGATGATTTTAGCAGTTCTGCAGTTACATAAGGGAAATGTGTCTCTGGCAGGATGCCTTGTGATTATTTTGTTGTCAGCAGACTATTTTATTCCAATGAGACGTTTAGGAAGTTTCTTTCATATTGCAATGAATGGAATGGCAGCCTGTGATAAGATCTTTAAACTGCTTGATATTCCAGAAGAACATGAGAAAACAGCGTTGATCGGTCAGGATAAGCATATTAATGTGGAAAACCTGACATTTTCCTATGAGGAAAATCATGAGATTCTTCATAATGTGGCTTTTGATATGAAGGAAGGGACATTTGTTGCACTTGTTGGAGAAAGTGGATGTGGAAAATCTACGATTGCCGGACTGCTTCTGGGGAAAAACAAAGGATATCAAGGCAGTATCACGATTGGCGGCATAGAAATTTCTGAGATTCAGGAAGAAAATCTGATGAGAAATATTACTGGAATCAGTCACAACAGTTATCTTTTTAAAGGAACAGTAAGAGAAAATCTTCTGATGGGAAAACCGGATGCGACGGATGAGGAAATGCTGGAAGTACTCAAAAAAGTAAAATTATACGAATTCCTGATGGAAGAACAGGGATTGGAGACAGAACTTTTGGAGAAAGCATCCAACCTTTCTGGAGGACAATGTCAGAGACTGGCATTGGCAAGAGCGCTGCTTCATGACACACCAATCTATATTTTTGATGAGGCGACATCCAATATCGATGTGGAAAGTGAAGAAGCGATCATGGAACAGATTTATTGTCTGGCAAAAGAAAAGACAGTGATTTTGATCTCACACCGACTTGCAAACGTAGTAGAGGCAGCTCATATCATCGTCCTTGCGGATGGCAAGATCGCTGAGCAGGGAACACATGAGGTTCTTATGAAAAAACATGGAACTTATGCAAATATGATGAAAACGCAAATGGAATTGGAAAATTACGGAAAGGGGTGCGCATAGATGAAAAAGAGAAGTAATTTACAGATCATGTTAAAACTTTCCGGACTGGTGAAACCGCTTGCCGGCTATATGGCATTGGCGATTCTGATGGGACTTGCGGGAAATCTGTGTGCGACTTTTATTTCAGTATTAGGCGGATATGCGATTTTAGCATTCCTGGGATTTGATATATCTGTGAGTCTGGGTGTTTTATTTGGAATTGCAGTCGTATTTGCAATTATCCGAGGAATTCTCAGATATGCAGAGCAGGCATGTAATCATTTTATCGCATTTAAACTTCTGGCTTTGATTCGAGATAAAGTTTTTGCAGCACTCCGAAAACTCTGTCCAGCCAAATTGGAAGGAAAAGATAAAGGAAATCTGATTTCAGTTATTACATCTGATATTGAACTTTTGGAAGTGTTTTATGCACATACCATTTCGCCATGCGCGATTGCATTGCTGTTTACAGTTGTAATGCTGATATATATAGGAAGTTTTTCACCGGTTTATGCTATGTTAGCTTTGGCAGCATACTTGACAGTCGGAGTGATCATTCCAGTCATTGTTTCAAAATACAGCAGCGAAGACGGAATGCAGTTTAGAAAAGGCGCTGGAGAGCTTGGCGGATTTGTACTTGACAGTCTGCGCGGTCTTGGACAGATCATGCAATACCAGCAAGGGGAAAAACGTCTTTCTATGATGAATCAGAAGACAGATGCGCTTTCTGTGATCGAAGAAAAGATGAAGGCAAAGACTGGAACCAATATGGCTGTGACAAGTTCTGTGATCTGGATTTTTGACTTTGCCCTGTTACTGCTTACATTTTCGATGTATCAAAGAGGAGAAGTTGGATTTGATGGTGTGATACTTCCGGTATTGGCATTTATGGGATCTTTTGGTCCGGTGGTAGCTTTGGCAAATCTAGGAAGTACGCTTTCTAATACATTTGCAGCAGGAAACCGTGTTCTGGATATTCTGGAAGAATCTCCACTGGTAGAAGAGATTGAGGGAAAAGAAGACATTACCTTCGATGGTGCAAAAGCAGAGCATGTGCATTTTGCATATGAAGAAAATAAGATTTTAGATGATTTCAGCATCGAGATTCCGAAGTCTAAAGTAATTGGTATTACAGGAAAGAGCGGAAGTGGAAAATCTACTTTCTTAAAATTGTTAATGAGATTCTGGGAAACAGATTCTGGAAAAATTTCAGTTTCAGGAAAAGAAATCAATCAGATCAATACAGAGAATCTGCGAGATCTGGAAAGTTTTGTGACACAGGAGACACATTTATTTAGTGACAGTATCAAAAATAATTTATTGGTTGCAAAAGAAAATGCAACGATGGAAGAGATAATCGAAGCATGTAAGAAGGCGTCCATTCATGAACGTATCATGAGTTTTCCAAAAGGATATGATACTCCGGTCGGAGAACTTGGGGATACGCTTTCTGGCGGAGAAAAGCAGAGAATCGGTCTTGCAAGAGCATTTTTACATGATGCAGACCTGATGCTTTTGGATGAGCCGACGAGCAATCTGGATAGTCTGAATGAAGGTGTGATCTTGAAATCGTTGAAAGAAGCCTGCGAAGATAAGACTGTGATCCTGGTTTCTCATCGTAAATCAACCATGGGAATCGTGGATACAGCTTATTCAGTGGAAAATGGAAGAATGAGTTAAAAAGAGATTGGAGCAAGAAAATGAAAAAAGGTATCTATATTGCATTAGGATTTATTGGTGTTGGATTAGGTGCAGTGGGAGCAGTGGTTCCACTTATCCCTGCATTTCCATTTTTACTGCTGGCAGCAGTTTGTTTTGGCAAAAGTTCAGAAAGATTGCATACCTGGTTTGTCGGAACGAAGCTTTATAAAGAAAACTTAGAAAGCTATATGAAAGGCAAAGGAATGACATGGAAAGCGAAGATCAGAATCATGACGATTGTGACACTTACTATGCTGGTTGGTTTTATTATGATGAAGAATGTACCGATCGGAAGAATCGTGCTGGCATGTGTCTGGGTATTTCATATTTTATATTTCTGTTTTGGAATCAAAAATTTATCGCAGGAAGATTTTATCGCGATGAAAGAAGAAGAAAAAGCAGCAGCTTAAGGGAAAAACTGGTCAACGGGAGTTGATCAGTTTTTATTGTTTACATTTCACTTTTGAAAGAGATATAATATATCCGTTCAAAGTTAAGTAAATAAGGAATTGATACATATGATAAAGGATTTGACGGAAGGAGAACCACGAAAGGTCCTGTGGCAGTTTACGCTTCCGATGTTTATCAGTGTTGTATTTCAGCAATTATATAATATTGCAGACAGCATTATAGTTGGAAATTTTGCGAGCCATGGGGAAAATGCATTGGCAGCAGTGGGTGCTTCTTATCCGATCACCATGATATTTATGGCGATTGCAATGGGATGTAATGTAGGATGTGCAGTTGTGATTTCACAGTTTTTTGGTGCAAAGCGTTTTCGTGAAATGAAAACAGCAGTCACAACGACTTTGCTTGCCTCTCTGGGACTTTCAGTTGTACTAACTGTACTGGGTTTATTATTTAGTCGAATGATGCTCAATATGATTCGTACTCCGGAAAATATTTTTGTAGATGCAGATGTGTATTTAAAGATTTATATCGGCGGTTTTGCGTTTATGTTCTTTTATAATGTAGTAACGGGGATTTTTACTTCCTTGGGAGATTCGAAAACGCCGTTATATTTTCTGATTGGTTCATCTCTAAGCAATATTGCATTGGATTGGGTATTTGTTGCAATATTTCATTGGGATGTGGCAGGGGTTGCCTGGGCAACGTTTATTTGTCAGGGGATTGCATGTGTTCTGGCAATGTTTACTTTACAGAAACGTTTAAAGGAAATTGTATGCGAGACAAAGCCGGAAGTATTTTCGCTTCCAATGTTAAAACGAATTGCGATTTTTGCAATTCCGAGTGTACTGCAGCAGAGTTTTGTTTCAGTAGGAAATATTTTTATTCAAAGTCTGATCAACGGCTATGGATCTTCGGTGATTGCAGGCTATTCTGCGGCTATTAAGATCAATACATTTGCGGTAACTTGTTTTGGGACACTTGGAAATGCAGTATCAAGCTTTACGGCGCAGAATATCGGCGCAAAAAATAATGAGCGAGTAAAGCAAGGGCTGCATGCGGGAATTCGAATGGGATATATCATTGGCATTCCATTTTTCTTAGTATTCTTTTTTCAGAGTTCCTTTTTGATTCATTTGTTTATGAAAGAAGAGACCGCGATCGCGTTAAGTACCGGGATTCAATTTTTGAGGATTGTTTCACCGTTTTATCTTGTTGTGTCTATGAAGCTGACAACAGATGGTCTGCTTCGAGGTTCAGGTGCCATGAGCTGGTTTATGATCTCTACGTTTGGTGATCTGATTCTCCGTGTTGGTATGGGATATATTCTTTCAGTGCCATTTGGTACAACAGGAATCTGGATGTCATGGCCGATCGGATGGACAATTGGTACAGTTATGTCGTTAGTTTTTTATAAGAAAGGCGTGTGGAAGGTAAAATAAGATGTTTAAGATATTAATAGCAGAAGATGACAGAGAATTGAGACAGCTCTTTCAACATGTTTTGATCAAGCAAGGATACATGGTGAAAGGGGTTTCGGATGGAAGAGAAGCATTGCAGGCCTTTGAAAATGATTTTTTCGATCTGCTGATTTCCGATATTATGATGCCAAATGTAGATGGATATGAGTTGGTACGTTCTTTGCGGGAAGCAGGAAATCAGATTCCCATATTGATGATTACAGCAAAAGATGCTTTTGACGATATGCGAATGGGATTTTCTTCCGGAAGTGACGATTATATGGTGAAACCGATCAATGTAAATGAGATGGTGCTGAGAGTCAGTGCCCTTCTTAGGCGTGCCCAAATGATCAACGAGCGTCGGCAGTGCATCGGAGATACCATACTGGAGTGCGATTCGTTGACGGTGATCACAAGGAAAGAAAGCATGGTGCTGCCACAAAAAGAATTTATGCTGCTCTATAAGATGGCTTCTTTTCCGGGAAAAATCTTTACAAGACAGCAATTGATGGATGAAATCTGGGGATATGAATCGGAAAGCGATACACATACAGTGGATGTACATATTGGAAGATTGAGAGATCGTTTTCGTGAAAATGAAGATTTTAAAATCGTGACGATACGCGGTGTTGGATATAAGGTGGTAAAGCGATGAAAAAAAAGGTGAAGATTAAGATCAGTATCCGAATGTGGTTTATGCTTCTGGTCATGGTGGGACTGGGAGTTTCAACTTCCATTGCCGGAGGATTTGTCGAAATCATCCGAATGTTTCAAGTGCCGTCTTATTTGCCGGATGTGATTTTGTTTGTGGTGATCAGTACCGGAATCGGCTGGATGATTCACTATTTCTTTAGTATGAAATTCATTAATCCGGTTATGAAGCTGAACAGAGCTATGAAAGCTGTTGCGGAAGGGGATTATAGCGTTCGGTTGGAGCAGAAGCGGGAACTGAAAGAGATTCAGGAAATTTACTCTAATTTTAATCTAATGGCACAGGAACTTGGAGCAACAGAGATTCTTCAGACAGATTTTGTTTCGAATGTTTCTCACGAATTTAAAACACCGATCAATGCGATTGAAGGATATGCAACACTGCTTCAGGGACAGGAACAATTGACGGATGCAGAAAAAGAGGCATATGTAGATAAGATTCTGGTAAATACAAAGCGAATTTCAAAATTAGTAGGAAATATGCTTCTTCTTTCAAAACTGGATAATCAGGCAATTCAAAGCAAGCAGACAAAGTTCCGTCTGGATGAGCAGGTTCGACAATCAATCGTAATTTTGGAGCCAGCCTGGGAGGAAAAGAACATCGAATTCGATGTGGAGATGGAAGATATTGAGTATGTAGGGAATGAAAGTCTTCTTCATCATGTATGGGACAATCTGATAGGCAATGCAATTAAATTCAGCCCACAGGATGGGGAAATTAAAATCCGGATGCATGTTGCAGAGGGAAGAATTGTATTTTCCATTGAAGATAAAGGGCCAGGTATTTTAGAAAAAGACAAAAATCATATTTTTGACCGTTTTTATCAAAGTGACAGTTCACATAAACAAGAGGGAAATGGTCTTGGGCTTGCATTGGTCAAACAGATTTTGGATCTTTCAGATGGAAGAATCTCCGTAGGAAATCTGGAAAAAGGATGCAGATTTACAGTGAAATTATAAGTTTTTTCAACAATTGTTGAAGTTTAGTTGAAGTTTAGTTGTGAAACCTCCGATATAGTATGAAATACAATGAAGGTATTATGGGAAAAATATGGATATTGCAGAGTATTCTTAAGGAGGAGCATATGAAAAAAGTAGGAATTATGACAGACAGTCATAGTGGAATTTCACAGCAAGAAGCGAATGCATTGGGGATAAAAGTGCTTTCTATGCCTTTTTATGTGGATGGAAACACATATTATGAAGGTGTAGATTTATCGAAAGAAGATTTTTTAGAAAGATTACATGCAGGGGCAGAAGTTTCTACTTCTCAGTCATCCCCACAGGATGTGTTGGATATGTGGGATGAGATGTTGAAAGAATATGAGACAATCCTGTATCTGCCACTTAGTAGTGGACTTAGCGGTGCGTGCATGACAGCGCAGGCGATGGCGCGCGAAGAAGAATATGAAGGAAAAGTATTTGTTGTGGATTGCGGCAGAGTATCGGCAGTACTGCATCGTACGATTCTGGATGTGGTAGAATTGGTAAACGAGGGAGCAACAGCCAGAGAAATTCAGCAGATTTTAGAGTCATCAAAAGACCGCATGATCATTTATATCGGGCTTAGCACATTAGAAAACCTGAAAAAAGGTGGAAGAATCAATCCAGCAGTTGCAACTGTGGCATCTGTTTTGAATATCAAGCCGGTCATGGAATTGGGCGTTGAAAAGCTGGACATTTATCAGAAATGTCGTGGCGTAAAAAAGATGAAACATATTCTGATCGAAACGATGAAAGAAAAATTCCAGACTGACTTTAAAGAAGAATATGATGCGGGAGAAGTATATTTGCTGGCAGCATCAAGTGCTCTTCCGGAGACTGCAAACGAGTGGGTAGAAGAGATCAAAGAGGCCTTCCCAGGAATGGACGTGCTGTACGATGATCTGTCATTTGGAATTTCATGTCACACAGGCCCGGATGCACTTGGAATTGGTTGTGTTTGTAAAGTAAAGAGAGAAAAGTAACAGAAATGTAAGATTACTTATATTGACAAAAGCGTACATATACTGTATATATAAGATATATACAGTATATGTTTTTTTATATACACATTTCATGATACAGATGCATCCAAAAGGGGTGAATTCTATGCTAGTCGAAGTAAAAAATCTATCAAAAACATTTGAGATGTTCTCATTGAATCACATTTCTTTTCAACTTCCAAAAGGATATATTATGGGATTAATCGGCCAAAATGGCTCAGGTAAAACAACTTTATTGCATACAATTTTAGGATTGTATAAACAAACTGCAGGAGAAGTCTTGATTTTAGGAAAGACGTATGAAGAATCGGAAAAGGAGATTCGAAATCTGACAGGAACAGTATTGACAGAAAAAATATTTGAAGAAGAATTAACGTTGGAAGAAAACGCAGAAGAATTCGGCAGATATTTTCAGAATTATAGGAAAGAGTTATTAGAAGATTATCTAGAGCAATTTTCGCTTGATAAAGCACAGTTATTTGGAACTTTATCGACAGGAGAAATGTTGAAATTCCAATTTGCATTTGCGATGGCTCATCAGCCAAAACTTTTGATTTTAGATGAACCAACAGGAAATTTTGATCCCAAGTTTCGGATGCAGTTTTGGGAAATTTTGAAAGAGTTTATTGCGGATGGAGAAAAAAGTGTTATTTTGGCAACACATTTGACTGATGATTTGGATCAGATTGCGGATTATATTTTATATTTGGAAGATGGAAATGTACTATTTTGGAACGATATTGAAACCTTGAGGCAAGAGTTTTGTATTGTTGCAGGCGATGAGGAAAAAATAAAACTTTTACCAAAAGAATTCCAGACTGACTTTAAAGAAGAATATGATGCGGGAGAAGTATATTTGCTGGCAGCATCAAGTGCTCTTCCGGAGACTGCAAACGAGTGGGTAGAAGAGATCAAAGAGGCCTTCCCAGGAATGGACGTGCTGTACGATGATCTGTCATTTGGAATTTCATGTCACACAGGCCCGGATGCACTTGGAATTGGTTGTGTTTGTAAAGTAAAGAGAGAAAAGTAACAGAAATGTAAGATTACTTATATTGACAAAAGCGTACATATACTGTATATATAAGATATATACAGTATATGTTTTTTTATATACACATTTCATGATACAGATGCATCCAAAAGGGGTGAATTCTATGCTAGTCGAAGTAAAAAATCTATCAAAAACATTTGAGATGTTCTCATTGAATCACATTTCTTTTCAACTTCCAAAAGGATATATTATGGGATTAATCGGCCAAAATGGCTCAGGTAAAACAACTTTATTGCATACAATTTTAGGATTGTATAAACAAACTGCAGGAGAAGTCTTGATTTTAGGAAAGACGTATGAAGAATCGGAAAAGGAGATTCGAAATCTGACAGGAACAGTATTGACAGAAAAAATATTTGAAGAAGAATTAACGTTGGAAGAAAACGCAGAAGAATTCGGCAGATATTTTCAGAATTATAGGAAAGAGTTATTAGAAGATTATCTAGAGCAATTTTCGCTTGATAAAGCACAGTTATTTGGAACTTTATCGACAGGAGAAATGTTGAAATTCCAATTTGCATTTGCGATGGCTCATCAGCCAAAACTTTTGATTTTAGATGAACCAACAGGAAATTTTGATCCCAAGTTTCGGATGCAGTTTTGGGAAATTTTGAAAGAGTTTATTGCGGATGGAGAAAAAAGTGTTATTTTGGCAACACATTTGACTGATGATTTGGATCAGATTGCGGATTATATTTTATATTTGGAAGATGGAAATGTACTATTTTGGAACGATATTGAAACCTTGAGGCAAGAGTTTTGTATTGTTGCAGGCGATGAGGAAAAAATAAAACTTTTACCAAAAGAAAATATGGTTTCCATTGAAAAGGGATACTATACAGTACGAGCCTTAGTGCATACGACTGGAATAAAGAAGAATATGCAAGGACTTACTGTATCGATTCCTACCATAGAAGAATGGATGTATTTCATGGCAAAGCGGGTGAGATAGATGGAAAAATGGATTATACAGGATTATTTTATGAAATTTCGTTTCAAAAGTATAGCAGCGAAGAAACAGCAAGGGATTTTTTTAGGATGGTTTCTGGTTGTATTTGTAGTTCCAATACTTTTGCGGTGGAAAATGCAGGAAAGAATTTTTCTTTATATGATGTTGATCGGACCAATTGCTTATGCAAATCTAAATGAACGTATTCAAATGAATATTTTTTCTAAAACATTTTATTTGTGTCCAATGTGCAGAGCTGAAAGAAAAGCGTACATTGAGAAAACTTTTCAGTTCCGTATGATGATTCCTGTTTTTTTAGGAATACCGGGAATTATAATTGTCGGTGTAGCAGGTTATTGTGATTGGATATGTGCGGTCATTATGTTGTTTCAGTTAATCATAGTGTCATATCTGTGTGCAGACTATTTGGTAAGGACGAGCCAGTTTATTGGTGTGATTTTTGCATGGACATGTATGCTTATGAATTATAGCAGTATCTTTGATAGTTCATTTGAGTCGTGGAGAATAAAGAGAGTCTTGTCTGTATTTATGGTATTAACAGAAGTCTTTATATTCTTTTATTGCAGAAAAGGACGGTTGGAAAGAATTAAAAAAGCGTGTAACTACGAAGGAGGTGGAGTATGCAGATTACAATTCAGCCTCAGGGAACTTTGGCAATATATGAACAGATTGTAAATCAAATGAAACATGCAATTGTGACAGGGGAAATGATGCCGGGCGATGCACTTCCATCTATCAGAGGATTGGCAACTGACTTGAAGGTGAGTGTGATCACTACAAAGAGAGCATATGAGGAGCTAGAAAAAGAAGGTTTAATACGTTCAGTAGCTGGTAAGGGATTTTACGTTTGTGAATATAATTCAGATTATTTCAGAGAAAAGCAGTTGATGATATTGGAAATACATTTGGCCGAAGTGATTCAGGAGGCGAAGGAAGCAGGAATAAATTGTCAAGAATTAACAGAAATGGTACAGACATTGTATGTAAATTGAGGAAAGGAGCAGATCTGAATGGCAGGAAATATTTTAGAGTTTAACCAGGTAACTTCCAACCAAAAAGAAAAATTCGGATTAAAAGACATTTCTTTTGCTTTGCCTGGAGGTTATATTATGGGACTGATGGGTGCAAATGGTGCAGGAAAAACAACTTTATTTGAATATATCATGAGTGATGAAAAAAGATATAGTGGTGTAATTCGTTTGAATGGAACTGATATTTCTGAAAATCGAAGAGTGATAAAAAATAAAATTGCGTATGTTTCAGAGAAAAAAGTCTTTTTTGAAAGAATGACAGGAATTCGTAATGCAGAAGTGCTTGCTAACTTGTATGAAGAATTTGATTTAGATTTGTTTAGAAAGACAATGGAAAAAATGGGAGTACCGGATATACATTATCAGAAATTGTCTCGGGGAGAAAAAATAAAATTTCAGTTGGCATTTGCAATGGCACATAGGCCAATACTTTATTTATTAGATGAGGTGACAGCCGGAATGGATCCCGTGTATCGCACAGAGTTTTTTCAGATATTACAGGAAATTATTTGGGATGGCAAGGCATCTGTAATTATAACAAGCCAAATTGAAAATGAAATGGAAAAGAAAGTAGATTGTCTTGGAGTAATAGCAAATGGAAGATTGGTTGATTTTGGGGAAGCAATTGATGTTGTTCCAAGGATTCGAAAGGAAACAGTTAAGTTGAAAAATTTGTCAGGAGTGTGAAAATATGACACTTAAATTAGAAAAAATGTGGAAAAGAAATTAAAAAATTTTTACAGAAATTTTTTCGAAATGCATGACAATGATGGTATCGAAATCATTCGTATAGGAGTGCTGGTATTTTTACAATTGATTATTTTATGGAATCCAGAACCGATGCATTGGATTAAAGAATATGGAATCAGATGGTATTACGCGGAAAGTGTTGGTTTGTATAGTTTTATTCTGTTATGGAATTACAGTCAGGTATATCGTTTTTATAATATGCAAGACTATAAAAAGGTGAATATGTTAGAAATACTGCAATATCTTCCTATCAGTAAAGCAGATTTGAAATTATTCTGGATGAAGAAAAATGTTCTGATGGGAGCAAAAGTGGGTAGTATATTGTTAGTGTATCACTTAATACGTGCACAGATGATGTGGAATGAGATTAATGCATGGAATATATTATTGCCGATAGTGTTCGGATTTCTAATCCCAGTATTGATTGTAAACTTTATAATTTTAATAAGAAAATAATGTGAAATGTATGCTATAATCATATTGGATTTGAAAGGAGTGGAACGACATGAAATATGACATAATTGTAATCGGAGCAGGTCCGGGAGGGATCTTCTCTGCATACGAATTGATGAAAAAAGGATCTGATTTGAAAGTTGCAGTTTTCGAAGTAGGTCACGCGTTGGAAAAACGAAAATGTCCGATCGATGGGAAGAAAGTAAAATCTTGTATTAAGTGTAAAAGCTGTGCTATTATGAGTGGTTTTGGCGGAGCGGGCGCATTCTCTGATGGCAAGTATAATATTACAAATGATTTTGGCGGTACCTTATATGAACATATCGGAAAAGAAAATGCAATCGAATTGATGCATTACGTAGATGATATCAATATGGCGTATGGCGGAGAAGGTACAAAGATGTATTCAACTGCAGGAACAAAATTTTCTAAGTTATGTGTTCAGAATAAGTTGAAACTGTTAAATGCATCTGTGCGTCATCTGGGAACAGATGTCAATTACATTGTATTAGGCAATCTTTACAATGACTTAAAAGAAAAAGTAGATTTCTATTTTGATACACCAGTAGAAAAGATAGAAACAAAAGATGGCATTTACAAAATCATTACAAAAACAGGAGAATATACTTGTGATAAGTGTATCGTTTCTGTTGGAAGAAGCGGAAGTAAATGGATGGAATCTGTATGTAAAGATCTGGATATTCCAACAAAATCGAACCGTGTTGACATTGGGGTACGTGTAGAGCTTCCAGCTTTAGTATTCTCGCATCTTACAGATGAACTGTACGAAAGCAAGATTGTTTACAGAACAGAAAAATTTGAGGACAACGTAAGAACATTCTGTATGAATCCAAAAGGAAGCGTTGTAAATGAAAATACGAATGGTATTGTTACTGTAAATGGGCACAGTTATGAGGATCCTGCGTTACAGACAGAAAACACAAACTTCGCACTTCTGGTTGCGAAACATTTCTCAGAACCATTCAAAGACAGTAATGGATATGGTGAAAGTATTGCAAGATTATCAAATATGCTTGGCGGCGGTGTTATTGTACAACGTTTTGGCGACCTTGTAAGAGGAAGAAGAACAAACGAAAATCGTCTGGAAGAAAGTACAGTAAGACCTACATTGGCTGCAACACCAGGAGATTTAAGTCTGGTGCTTCCAAAACGTATTTTGGATGGAATCATTGAAATGATTTATGCATTGGATAAAATTGCACCAGGAACTGCAAATGATGATACACTTCTTTATGGAGTAGAAGTAAAATTCTATAATATGGAAGTAGAAATCGATGAAAATCTGGAAAGTAAATATAACGGATTATATATCATCGGAGACGGAAGCGGTGTAACACATTCATTGTCGCATGCCTCAGCAAGTGGGGTACACGTTGCAAGATGTATTCTGGAAGGATTGAATATAGAATAAAAGAATTGAGCGGTTGGGGCTTTTAAGCTCTGGACCGCTCAATCTATTTTGTGAATCTATTTTAGACACAAGATGAAGTCTTGTCTATAAAAAACACAGAAGAAAAATTGTAAAATTTATTAAATTCTATACAAATAAAACAAATATTATTCAAGTATTTACGAAAAATTTATTTGTAGTAGATACGTATTCTTGATACAATAGTTATATGAAAATTCAGGAGGAAAATGAGTTATGCGTGAAATTATTAGTTTGAATCAAGGCTGGAAGTTCATCCAGGAAAACGTTGGACTTCCTGCAGCTTATCCGGCAGACTGGCAGTCAGTTGACCTTCCACACACATGGAATGCGTTAGACGGAAATGATGGAAGCGGTCCTTACAACAGAGGAAGCTACTGGTATGCAAAGACATTTACAACACCAAAACAGCCATTAGCAGGCGGACGTGTATTTGTAGAATTTTTGGCAGCAGGTCAGCAAGCTACTGTATATGTAAATGGCGAAAAAGTTACATATCATGAAGGCGGATATTCTACATTCCGTGCGGACATCACTGATTTGTGCAAAGAAGAAGGAGAAAATCTTTTAGTTGTAAACTGTGACAACAGTCACAAAGACAGTGTATATCCACAAAATGCGGACTTTACATTCTATGGCGGACTTTACCGTGGTGTGAATTTGATCAGTGTACCAGATGCACATTTTGACTTAGAATACTATGGAGGACCTGGTATCATGGTGACTCCAAAACCAACAGAATGCGGCGGAGCTACATTTGAAATCGAAACATGGGTAAAGAATGCAGATGAAAACTATACTGTACTTTACAGCATTACAGATGAATTTGGTGAAGAAGTAGGCTATGCATGCCGTCCGGCAGATGCTACAAAGGTTACAATCTTTGTTCCAGATGCAGTCAAATGGGATATCGACAATCCTTATCTGTATACAGTAACTGCATTGTTACAACGCAGAAATGAAGCATGTGATGAAATCTGCACACGTGTGGGTGTAAGATCATTCTCAGTGGATCCTGACAGAGGATTCATCCTCAATGGCGTAGAGACTCCACTTCGTGGTGTAAGCCGTCACCAGGATATTATGTACAAAGGAAATGCTCTTACATATGAAGATCATTTAAATGATGCTTTATTGATCAAAGAACTTGGAGCAAACACAATTCGTCTTGCACATTATCAACATTCACAAGATTTCTATGATATTTGCGATGAATTAGGTTTTGCAAACTGGGCTGAGATTCCATTCATCAGTGTTATGAATAAAGATCCAGAAGCGCACCAGAACTGCATCAGCCAGATGAAAGAATTGGTTGTACAGAATTACAACCATCCATCTATTTTCTTCTGGGGTATTTCAAATGAAATCCTGATCGGAGGTATTTCTAAAAAATTAGTAGAAAACCACAAAGAATTAAATGCTCTTGTAAAAGAGATGGACCCAACACGTCTTACAACAATCGCTCATGTATCTATGACACCAGTAGAAGGCGATATGCACTACATCACAGATACAGAAAGTTACAACCATTACTTTGGATGGTACAATAAGAAGATGGAAGACAATGGTCCATGGCTTGATATGTTCCATGAAAAACACCCAAAAATCTGCTTAGGTGTTTCTGAATATGGATGTGAAGGTATTATCACATATCATGGTCCAAATCCAAAATGTAAAGACTACAGCGAAGATTATCAGGCATTATATCATGAACATATGGCAAAAGTGCTTGCAGAACGTCCTTACATCTGGTCAAGCCACGTATGGAATATGTTTGACTTTGGTTGTGCAGCTCGTGATGAAGGTGGTGTTCGCGGACGTAACAACAAAGGTCTTGTTACAATGGATCGAAAGACAAAGAAAGACAGCTATTATATTTATAAAGCATACTGGAATCCAGAACCAATGGTACACATTGCTGGAAAACGTTATGCACAACGTGCTGGAGAAACTACAGAAATTAAAGTTTACTCAAATCAGGAATCAGTTGCTCTTTACTTAAATGGCGAATTATTAGAAGAAAAAGCAACAGAAGATAAGATTGCAAAATTCACAGTTGCATTAAAGGATGGATTCAATATTCTCCTTGCAGTTGCGGGCGATGTAAAAGACAGCGCAACAATTGAAAAAGTAGAAGAAGAACCAGCAATCTACACACTTCCAGGACAAGATGACGGTTCAGAAGGTGCTGCAAACTGGTTTACACAAATGGGTGACTTAGAATTAGCTCCAGAAATGGTATTCCCAGAAGGAAAACTTTCAATCAAATCTGCAATTAAACAAGTTTATGCTAATGAAGCGGCATGGGAAATGTTCTCACAAATGCTTCCTATGAAACTTTCACCAGAACATGGTATGTGGGGAATGATCGCAAACTTCACAATTGAAGGCATGATGGAAATGCAAGGAAATGTTCCAGAAGCTGCAATGGCTATGTTAAATGGAAAATTAATTGAATTTGATGATGTTTATGTAGAAGAAGAATAAGAATAAAGAAAAAGGTCATGTTGAGATAAGCAGGCTTTCTTGGGATAAAGAAGCATCTGCAAAAAGAGGACATGACCTTTTTGGTTTAATAAAAGTTAGTTTTTGTGAACCTACTCTGGCTGGCTTAAAGTGAAAGAAGTTCTAATGGAGATTTTGGATAGTATTCTGCAGGCAGCTCAGGAGAATGTGTTCCCCAGGTAGCAAGTGCAAAATCCGCTCCAGCATTTCTTGCACATTCGCTGTCATAGCGACTGTCTCCAACATAGAGCAGTTCATCTTTGTTGCAGCCGGTGAGTTCCATGTATTTTAAAAGCGGAGCGGCTGTTGGTTTATGCTCGTCTGTATCTTCGGCGCATACTGTTGTAGATAAATATTTATGAAATTCATAATTTCTGATCTGCTTTTCAAATTCATTTCGAGTCTTAGAGGTTACGATGCCAAACTGATATCCTTTGGATGCAAGGCTGGATATTAATTCTGGAATTTCAGGAAAAGGGCATACCGTATTTTCATAAGTATTTAGTTTTTCAATCCAGAGTGCCAGAACGGATGGAACATTTTCGATATTCAATTGTACTAATGCATCTTCGCCAGTAATTCCAAGGCAAAAGGTCAGCTCGTTTAGAGGAATACGTCTCCCGGTAACTTCCAGAAGTGTATCTTGAAAAGAATGCAGAACGCCGTATTCTGTATCCAATAATGTGCCGTCCAGATCAAAGACGATGTGTTGGTATTTCATAAGAGTCTCCTTTCTATTTATCTGTTGAGATATGTTTTTTATAATTGCGTCGGTATTCCAAAGGGGTGCATCCGACATATTCCCGAAATATTTTTCCTAAATAACTGCTGCTTCCAAGGCCGCATGCCTGACTGATCGTAGTCACGGATACATCGCTGTCTGACAACATCTGGCATGCCATTTGAATCCGGTAGCTTTTGAGATATTCCATTGGAGTCATATGAAGACAGTCATGGAAAACCCGGAAGCATTCACGTTCGCTGGAAAAAGAAGCATTTGCGAGTTCTGAAATCGTAATTTTTTCTGCAAAATGTTCATGAATATAGACCATCATGGATTTGATTTTATTGTTTGCCTTGTCAGAAGATTCTGCTTTGAGCTGAGAAGAGCAGGATAAATCAAAAATGCGCAGCCATATCTCGGATAAGATATTGCGAAGTTTTATTTCATAACCGGATTCCTGTTCCGAAAGATGAAACGAGTCACGAATGAGATTCAGTGTATCTATATGATCAGGATGTTCTGGAAATAGTGGAATCATCTCCAGATGGGAGTCCGTCGTAAGTGGTGTCACGTATTTCTGCTCGATCAGACTGCCATGTTTGCCGGAAATAAAAGAGGAATCAAAAATGTGTAGATATTGAATCGTATCCTCGGTCGTAAGCTGTTTTGTCGTATGAAGCACGTTGGAATTGATCAGTCCTCCAGAGCCTGCAGGAAAAGCTATTTTCCCTTTTGGAGTACAGTATTCTAATATTCCTTGTTTTATATAAAATAATTCTACTGATTTGTGCCAATGCCAGGGAACAGAAAATCTGGAATACTGGCTGAACTTAGAGCAGGAAGCAATATAAGGAAATTCTTGTGTGAATCCTTGTAAAAGTTCTTCTTTGCTTCCAGAGTGAAATTCGATAGCAGTGACCCTTTGTAAATTCATATCTGCCTCCATGAGAAATAAGATGTTTATATTATAATACTACAATATTATGCGGAAAAATATGCGGTTTCTGCTGAAAAATATAAAAATCCTGCCAAAAGTGTGAAGCTGAGTAGGAACATGAAATAAGCTGCCAACAAAGCAAAAGTTGGCAGCTTACTAAGAAAATTCGCAGCAATGCAGCGAAAATATAGTCTGTTTTAGTTATGCTTGATATATGATATCTCCATTACAGATTGTGTAATAGATTTTTCCAAATAAAGCAGCACCTTTAAATGGTGAGTTGGTTGATTTTGAAACAAAATGATCTACAGTCCATTCTTCATCTGGATTGAATACTACAAAGTCGGCAGGTGCGTTTACTTCGATGCTTCCACCTGGGAGTTTGTAAAGTTTTGCAGGATTGCAAGTCATCTTTTCTAATAATTGCATCAATGTCAGATGACCAGGTTTTACAAGGGAAGTAATCCCAAGTCCTAAAGAGGTTTCAAGACCTGTGATGCCGCTAGGAGCTTTCCACATAGGTTCTGTTGCTTTTTCAGACTCACTGTGAGGGGCATGATCTGTTGCAATCAAATCGATCGTGCCATCTTGTAATCCTTCGATGATTGCAAGTCTGTCTGCTTCTGTACGAAGTGGAGGATTCATTTTTGCAAGACTTCCATGTTCGATCACAGCTTCTTCTGTAAGTGTGAAATGGTGTGGTGTTGCTTCTGCATGTACATTTGCTCCAAGTGCTTTTGCATTTCGTACCAGGGCAACTGAGTTCCCTGAGCTGATATGCTGGATGACAGTATGTGCCTTAGAATGAAGCGCAAGCATACAATCTCTGGAAACCATCACTTCTTCCGCAAGGGATGGAGATCCGCCAATACCAAGGTGTTCTGAGGCAACTCCACGATTGATTCCGTTTTCAGAAATAAATGCAGGATCTTCTTCGTGAAGACTGATTGGCATATTAAGCTGCGCAGCTTTTTCCATTGCTTTATAGCAAAGAGAAGCATCTACGATTGGAATCCCATCATCTGTAAAACCACAGGCACCAGCATTAGCCAGTGCTTCCAGGTCGTTCATCTCTTTTCCCATAAGTCCCTTTGTAATAGAAGTAGTCTGGTAGATTCTGATCTTTTCTGCTTTTGCTCTTTCTAAAATATCGGTCAATGTCTCTACATTGTCTACAACTGGCTTTGTGTTTGCCATGCAGATTACGGATGTAAATCCACCTTTTGCAGCAGCAAGTGCGCCAGTGTGCAAATCTTCTTTGTATGTGAATCCAGGATCACGGAAGTGAATATGAGTGTCGATAAGTCCGGGTGCGATCGTAAGCCCTGCAATATCGAGGATTTCTTCATTGGAATTAGCTGTTAATTGTCCGATTTCAACGATAATTCCATTATCGATACGAATATCAGCAGGCTCGGATGTATTTGTCTGAGGATTGATTAAATATCCATTCTTGATAAGCATAATTTATGATTCTCCTTTAGATAATTGTGGTTTTATTTTAGCATACCCAGATCTGTATGAACAGTAGTATAATAATAGCATCTTACATATTTACAAAAGAGGAGGGGCGATTTATATGTGGTTTATTCTCGCATTGGCGTCAGCAGTATTCGCTGCATTGACATCGATATTGGCGAAAGTGGGGATCGATGGCGTGAATTCCAATTTGGCAACAGCGATTCGAACTCTTGTGGTTCTTGTAATGGCGTGGGGGATGGTTTTTCTTACAAATGCGCAGACAGGGATTGGTGATATCAGTAAAAAGAGCTGGCTCTTTTTGATCTTGTCAGGATTGGCAACAGGAGCGTCATGGCTTTGCTATTATAAAGCGATTCAGATTGGAGAAGTATCAAAAGTAGTTCCGATCGACAAGCTGAGCGTAGTCATTACATTGATACTTGCATTTGTATTTTTACATGAGAATTTCACATCAAAATCACTGATTGGAGCAATTTTGATTACAGCAGGCACATTAGTGATGGTATTATAAACTATAAAAGAGATAAATCCGATTGTGGATTTATCTCTTTTATAGTTTTATTTTTGTCCATACATCTGAGCGGAAACGTATGTATAAGAGAAGTCCTCTTACTGCATTATTTAGAGCATAGCCAATCCAAATACCAAAAAGACCAAGATTAAAATGAACTCCCAAAAGATAACCGAGTCCGATATGAATGACCCAGGTACCGAAAAAAGTCGCATACATTGGGAATTTGGTATCTCCGGCACCTTGAAGTGCACCTGCAAAGATATTGGAGAATGCAATCACTGGCTGGAAAAAGGCGATCAGACGAAGTACTTGAACGACTTGGGTTTGAATATCAAGGGTTTCTGTAAACTGTGATGCTAACATTGGGGATGCAAAGAAAAATACAAATCCAAGAGGAAGCATGGTGAGAGAAGCACAGATCCAGGTTCTCCAAGTGATATGCTTGGCTTTTTTAATGTCTTTTTCTCCAAGACTGATCCCGACTAAAGTAGACGCTGCTGCCGAAAAACCAAAAGCAGGAATATAGGAATAATACTCAATCGTTCCGGCAACCGAGTGTGCAACATAGGCATTTGTGCTGATAGAAAAAATGATTTCATTATATATGAGCTGTCCGGCGCGCATAAGCAAGCGTTCCATTCCGGCAGGAATAGAAATACGAGTAATGCGAAGAGGAAGATCACGGTTCGGTTTAAAACTTTGCCAGGTAAGAGAGATTCCTTCTGTTTTATGGAATAGGCGTAAAAACAGAATCAATGTCGTCACAAATCGGGAGAGTGTTGTTGCAAAAGCAAGACCAGCAATTCCCATTCCACAGCGTAGGAAAAATGCATCTAAAATGATGTTCAGGATATTAGAAAATCCGGAAACGATCATAGGGGTAACTGTATCCTTGGATGCACGAAGGCATGCCGAAAGAACTAAAGTAAGGCACACAAATACCGATGGAATCGCTACAATATTGTAATAAGGTTTGGCGGCCTCGAGTACTGCATTTTCAGCTCCGGAAAGTGTCAGAATTTGATCTCGGAAAATGAATGCAATTACACCGATCAATATACCAAGAAAAATGGATAAAAGAACAGATTGTCCGGCAGCAAGCCCTGCTTTATCCTGATTTTTCTCTCCGATATATCTAGAAATGATAGCAGATGTACCAACGCTGATTGCAGTATAGAAAGCAATAAAAAGGTTTACGATAAGTGTTGTAGCACCGATCGCTGCAATTGCGTTGTCATCCAGTCTGCCGGCAAACCAGGTATCTACCGTACCTAGAAGTGCCTGTAGTAAATTTTCCAGAATGATGGGCAGTGCTAAGATAAGGATCTGTTTTGTTAAATTGGGTTGAAATGAATGTTTAGTCTGCATAAATAATCCTTTCGTTGTAAATGAGTAACAAGATAGAATTAATTATATTTTTTCTTGATAAAATATGCAACCATCACAATGCAGTAAATAAGTGCAAAACCCCATGCCAGTGGATTGGAATAGCAGATTGCAACAAACCCTGCGCCGCTGACGGCGAGGAATCCACCGATACTGCGTCCAACAAGCTCACCGACACCACTTAGAACTGCATGGAGACTGTAGCCCATACCTTGCAGCGTATTTCTAAAAATCATAAGTGCTCCATGGATACAGAAGAGTGTACTTATAAGGGTCAGGTATTGAATCGAAAGCAGTGCTTCCGGGCTTTCTGCAGAGCCAAGTACCAGTGCGGTAAAAGGTTTCTTTCCAAAGAAAATGATGATCCATGCCGCGATACAATAGGTCCATTGAATGGTAAGACCTGCACGGATTCCCTGCTTGATGCGGTCAGGACGTTTTGCTCCGTCATTTTGCCCAGCGTAGGTTGCCATTCCCATGCCGACACTTTCCATAGGAAGTGTGAACATCTGACGGATTTTTTCGCCGGCAGTCTGACCGGCAACGGCGATACTTCCGAGAGTATTGATTGCGCTTTGCATGACAACAGCACCGATTGCAGAGACAGAATACTCAAATCCCATTGGGAAACCCACAATACAGAGGCGTTTTATATGGAAAGAAGAAAACCTGCGCTCTGCACGGCTGTCTGAAACGAAATCAGTTTTCACAGTCAGCCAATAGAGATTTAAAAGTCCGCTGATAAGCTGACTGATCACAGTAGCAATAGCAGCGCCTGCAACACCTAAGTTTAACGGCACAATGCAAACATAATCGAGCGCAATATTCAGGAAACTTGAAAACAATAAAAAGTAAAAGGGATGTTTGGAGTCTCCTGCAGCACGCAGCGCGCTGGATGAAAAATTATATAAGATGGAAGCAGGGATGCCAAGAAAAATGACTTTTATATAAATAGAAGCTCCATCAAAAATATCGTCTGGCGTCTGAATCAGACGAAGAAGCCAATCCGCTCCAAATAAAGTAATGATCGTCATAACAGCTGCAATGATAATGCAGAGCCAGATGCCATTCCAATAATAGCGTTTGAACTCTTTGGATTCATTTGCACCGACTGCCTGTGCAAGGGAAATTCCAAATCCGACACAGGATCCCTGGACAAATCCCAGGATTAAAAAATGCAATGAGTAGGTAGCACCAACTGCTGCCAGAGCATCTGTACTAATGAGACGGCCTACCATGACCGTGTCTACAAAACTGTATAATTGTTGAAATAAGGTTCCTAAGACCAGTGGAATTGAAAAGAAAAGCAATTGCGTGATCGGACGCCCAACTGTCAAATCCATGGTTCCATTTTTGTTTTTCATATCGTTTCACTCCTTTTATAAGAGTATAACATTGACCAAAAAATAAATGAAATATATAATAT
>CAZUVY010000019.1:0-45308 GCA_964623905.1 uncultured Faecalimonas sp. | reverse complement strand
TTTGAATCTGATTTTGGATCCAGTGTTTATATTTGGATTAGATATGGGAGTACAGGGGGCGGCCTTGGCTACGATCATCAGTCAGATTATTTCAGCACTATGGGTGCTACAATTCTTGACAGGGAAAAAGGCGCTTTTGACGCTCAAACGCAAAAATATGAAAGTAGACTGGCAGCTTGCAAAACAGATCATGAGTCTTGGCGCTTCTGGATTTATTATGCAGGGAACGAATTGTCTGGTACAGGTAGTCTGCAATTCTACCTTGCAGATATATGGCGGAGATCTTTATGTGGGAGTTATGACGGTACTGAATTCTGTCAGGGAAGTATTATCACTTCCAGTAAGCGGAATTTCCAGTGGGGCACAGCCGGTGCTGGGGTATAATTATGGAGCAAAAGATTATAAACGAGTCAAAGAAGGAATTCGTTTTAATGCGCTTATCGGTGTAGCATATACGGTGGTGGTGTGGATGCTGGTGATGGTCATTCCAAAACAGATTTTTATGATATTTACAAGTGATCCGGAGATTATCGGTGCAGGACCAAAAGCATTGAATCTCTACTTTTTTGGGTTCTTTTTTATGTCTTTCCAATTTGCAGGGCAGTCAGTATTTCAATCATTGGGATACGCAAAAAGAGCAATTTTCTTTTCGCTGCTCCGAAAAGCGGTGATCGTAGTACCACTTACTTTACTGCTTCCAAGGATTGGATTGGGCGTATATGGTGTATTTCTTGCAGAACCGATTTCAAATGCGATTGGCGGTCTGGCATGTTTCTTTACCATGTGGGTTACCGTTTATAAAAAACTATAATAAAAGGGGCTCAGTTTGTGATCTGAGCCCCGATTTTTATGAAGTTTCATGTTTTAGTTTTAATGTTTTCCATTTTCCGCTCTGGTATCTTCCAAGAACCAATGCAGAACGAAGAAGCTGATCACAAGCCATGGCGAACCATGCACCATATAGACCAAAACCAAGTTTAACCATTACGATCGCAACAATTGGACGAACCAAAAGGACTGTGATAAATGTAAACATTGCAGTTGCTCTTGTGTCGCCTGCACCGCGAAGTCCACCGGCGATGATGAATTGTGAACTTTGGAATGGCTGTAAAAATGCAACAAACAACATAATTTTTCCGCCCATTTCGATGATCTGTGGATCACTGTTGTAAAATCCGACGATCGTGCCTCCGAAGAATATGAAAACAGCAGCAAGTATCAGAGAAAACAGAAAGCCAACAGTTCTGGTACGGCTGCAATAGGCCTGCGCCATATCTGTACGGCGTTTTCCAAGGGATTGCCCCATAAGCGTGGTCGCAGATACAGCAAATGCCTGGCCTGTCATAAATGACAATGCCTGGATGTTCATACATACCTGATGGGTGGCAAACGGTGTTGTACCAAGAGAGGCAACCGTTTTTGCAAAGATGATCATACCTGCACGCATCAGTAATTGCTCGATCATTGCAGGAATACCGATATTCACGACATTTCCAAGAACCATCTTATCTGGTTTAAAACCAAGTCTGAATTCCAGTTTCAGAAAACCATTTCCACGGAGAAGAACAACAAAGGCAATGATGAATGCGACAAATTGTCCGATTACAGTTGCCAGAGAAGCTCCTGCAACTCCAAGTTCAGGGAAATCACAGTTACCATAGATAAACAGCCAGTTAAATAAGACGTTTACCAGATTGGCGATCAGATTATAGATCATGCAGGTCTTAGAGTCACCAACCGCACGAAGAGCAGCGGTAATCGTACTGGTAAGAGCCATGGTGAGAAATCCCATCATTTGAATCTGAAGGTATTGTGTCGCCCACGTAGTGACTACTTCCTCTGTAGAACCCATGAAGATGACCATAGGTCTTGCAAAGACAGTTCCTAAAACAGACATGATAATGGTTAAAATAAATGTAAGCAGCAATCCCTGTCGAACAACCAAATTTGCCTTCTCTTTGTCATTTTGACCTTTATATCTTGCGACTAATGCTGTGACGCCGGTATTCATGGCGATAAATGCGCCCATGAGCAGGAATTTTGGCTGCGTAGTAAGTCCGACTGCGGATAATGCCTGTGCCCCTATTTCAGGGTGTGCCTCACCGCCCATAGAACCTACCATCATCAAATCGACCATGGATGCGAGCTGAGTCAAAAGCAGTTCGACAAAACTCGGCCAGGCGATGCGGATGATGTCCTGATACAATTCTTTGGATTTGACACCATCGGGAAGATGTTTTGTTACTTTCAGATCGCCGGAAAGCGTTTCATCACCATATGGGAGACGATCTAAAGTCGTTTGTAATCTTGAATTTGTTTTCATGAGAGTTCCTTTCTTTTTTTTTCGTTAAAAAGAGACCCTGTGTAAGAGTCTCCTTTTGCTGTCGTATATTTGTGTAAAACTGATGGAGTTTATAAATAGCATATCTGCTTATTTTGCGATAAATATTGCTACAGAACGCGCGCCAAGCAGGAAAATGTTGCCAGGCTTACGCATCTCAGATTCTTCGTAAAAGAATTTGCCGGCAGAATAATCGGCTGTATCTACTGCCAGATGCCACATAAGTCCATTGTGCAGCTGAGGCAGCTGGATATGCATAGACTCCCAATATGGATTCACTGCCAGATAAACGATATCATCTTTGCCAAGGTCGGCGTCATATCCTGCAAACATAGTACAAACGACTTTGGATTGTTCTGTAAAGTTATCATCCCAAGGACTTGTCCCATGCTGGCTTACAAATGGGAACTTGCAATGCGAAATATCCAGATCCTTTCGGATGACACGATGTTCATGACGAAAAGCGATCATGTATTTTACAAAATCAAAAATATCGCGATTCTTTTCGAGCAAAGACCAGTCAAGCCATGAAGTCGGAGTATCCAGACAGTAAGGATTGTTATTGCCGAATCGAGTATCGCAGAATTCGTCTCCGGATAAAAACATTGGTGTTCCGCGGCTGCAGAGCAGTACCGCAAAAGCATTTCGAATCATACGTCTACGAAGCTGCAGGATCATAGGATCTTTTGTCTCACCTTCCACACCACAGTTCCAGCTTCGATTGTCGTTGGTACCGTCTGTATTGTTCCAGCCATTTGCTTCATTGTGTTTATAATTGTAAGAGTATAGGTCGTTTAATGAAAAACCGTCGTGGCATGTAATAAAGTTGATCGAAGCATTTATGCCACGTTCAAATGGATTGTATAAATCGGTAGAGCCTGTAATTCTTCTGGCCGCTTCAGGGGATTTCCAATAACCGCCCTTTAAAAAGTCGCGCATATCATCACGATATTTGCCATTCCATTCAGACCAGCGATGCCAAGAAGGAAATTGACCTACTTGATAAAGACCGCCGGCATCCCAGGCTTCTGCGATCAGCTTAACATCTCGCAGGATTGGATCGAAAGCAAGTCGTTTGACAAGCGGAGGCTCTTCCATAGGAGCTCCCTTTTCGTTACGTCCAAGGATGGTTGCAAGGTCAAAACGGAAACCATCCACGCGGTAAGTCGTAACCCAGTAGCGAAGACAATCGACGATCATCTCCTGTACAATTGGGTGATTGCAGTTCAAAGTATTGCCGCAGCCACTGAAGTTGTAATAGTTGCCATCCGGGGTCAGCATGTAATAAATATTATTATCGATCCCTTTGAAAGAGAAGAACGGTCCATTTTCATTGCCTTCAGCAGTGTGATTGAACACTACGTCCAGAATGACTTCGATGCCATTGTCTTTCAAAGCCTTAATAAGCGTCTTCAATTCTCTTCCGACATGATTGCCTTCTTCATCGGAAGCATAGCTTGTATTAGGGGCAAAGAAACTGATCGTATTGTAGCCCCAATAATCGATTACTTCTTTTCCGTTCACGATGCGGTAATCACGCATCTCATCAAATTCAAAAATAGGCATCAATTCAACTGCATTGATTCCCAACTCTTTTAAATATGGAATCTTTTCCATGATTCCATGAAACGTTCCTGGATGTTTTACATTTGAGGTAGGGCTGTTCGTGAAACCTCGGACATGCATTTCGTAAATAACCAAATCTTCCATAGGAATAATAGAAGGTTTGGTCTTGCCCCAGTCAAAGTTGTTGCGGACAACCCGGCCGCGATAGCCATGAAAATTGCGATGTCCCCATTCGCTTTGTCCGATCACAGCTTTTGCATAAGGGTCAAGCAGCGGTTTGGTTTTATCAAAAAGAAGTCCCTTCTTTTTATCGTATGGACCATCCAAACGGAATGCATACTGGAATTTTTCAACATCCAGATCATAAACGATCATAGAAAATACATTTCCGATACGATAATTATCGGGGTATTTTAGAATTGCGTAAGGTTCTTTTTCATAAGGGCGATAGAGAAGTAGTTCACAGGAAGTCGCTTCTTGTGAATGAATCGTAAAACATACTCCATCTGATAAAGCCGTGGCGCCATTGACATCGTAGAATCCCGGGCGGACTTTAAAGCCTTCAAGGGTGTCAAGCGGAACCATATGATTGTAATATGTCAGTGCCGTCATGTGATATCCTCCGTACATTTATTATCTATATATTGTATCATAACTGGCGCAAATAGACAAAAGAAATTGAGTATGTTACAATAAAAAAAGTAAATGAATCGGAGGTTTTTTTATGCAGAATTTTGTATATTATGCTCCTACGGAAATTGTTTTTGGAAAAAGAACGGAGGAACAGACTGCACAGAAAATAAAGCGATGGGGCGGATCAAGAGTAGTCATCGTTTATGGAGGCGGCAGTGTGGTTCGAAGTGGACTTTTGGAACGTGTAGGAAAGATTCTGGAAGAAGCGGGCATTTCTTATATGGCGATCGGCGGAGTAAAGCCAAATCCGGTGCTTTCTTTCGCAGAGGAGGGAGTTTGCAAAGCCTGTGAGTTTGGAGCAGATTTTGTTTTAGCGATCGGCGGTGGAAGTGTGATTGATACCGCAAAAGGAATTGCAGTCGGGGCGGCAAATCCAGAATATGCTTTATGGGATATCTGGTCAGGAAAAGCAAAGGTGGAGAAAGCACTGCCGACCGGAGTGATCCTTACACTTGCTGCAGCAGGAAGTGAGATGAGTAATTCGGCAGTCCTGACAAATGAAGAGACTGGAAAAAAGGCAGGATTCGGTTCCGAGCTAAACAGACCAAAGTTTGCGATCATGAATCCAGAACTGACATTTACAATTCCAAAATATCAGCTTACCTGTGGAATTGTAGATATCATGATGCATACGATGGAACGTTATTTTACAAATTTTCATAACAATCAATTGACGGATGAGATAGCGGAAGGCTTACTTCGTACTGTGATTGAAAATGGACGAAAGGCATTGGAAGATCAGACAGATTATCATGCAATGAGTGAGATCATGTGGGCAGGAAGTCTCTCACATAATGATCTGACAGGGCTTGGACGAGGAAAAGATTTTACAGTACACAAATTCGGGCATGAACTGAGTGCGATGTTTGATGTTGCGCATGGAGCAAGCCTGTCAGCGATGTGGGCAACGTGGGCCCGTGCTGTATACAAGCTGGATATGGCCAGATTTAAGCGATTTGGTGAAAAAATCTGGGGTCTTCAGATAGAAAACCTAGAGGAAGCAGCACTTGCTGCGATCGATAAAACGGAGCAATATTTTAAAGAACTGGGGATGCCTGTGTGTATCGGCGAACTGGAATGTGGAGTTTTGTCAGAAGAGACGCTTCGCGATCTTTCAGAGAGAACGACGAACTATGGCAAGATCAGTATAGGACAGTTTAAAAAATTAGATACAGAAGAGGTATACAAGATATATAAGGCTGCGAACCATGCATCATAAAAGGAGGAGACGAGATGTTACTTTTAAATAAAAATGATATTGCAAAATCAGTAGATTTAAATGGAATGATGGATCAGATCGAAGAAGCATATCGCATTTTTGGCGCGGGAGAATTTTATATGCCTCCAAGACCAACAGTCAGTCACAATAATAAGACATTGATCTATATGCCTTGTTATACAGAAAAGAGTCTGGGAACAAAGATGCTTACGATTTTTCCAGAAAATTCAAAGCTGGGACTGCCTTCCATTGATGGTCTTGTGATTTTAAATGATCTGGAGACAGGAAAGACACTTTCTATCATGGATGGGCAGACGGTAACTGCATTTCGTACAGGAGCAGTTGGTGGTGTTGGAATCCGACATTTATCCAGAAAAGATTGCCATACTGTAGGTATTATCGGTGCTGGTGTGCAGGGATTTCATCTGGCTCTTTATGCCTGTGCGGCAAGAGAGATTCATACGGTTTACGTATACAATCACAGTGATCGTGATCTTACAGATTATCTTGCACGTTTAGAAAAAGCCATTGATAACCCTAATACAAAAGTGGTACAATGTAAGTTAGTGGAAGAATTAGTCAAAAACAGTGATATTATCTGTACGGCAACACCGGCAGAGGCTCCTGTTCTTCCGGCAGACAAAGCATTGTTAGAGGGGAAATGCATTATTGCAATCGGCTCATATACCCCAGCTATGCGTGAGATTCCAGATGAGATTTTTGAATTGGTGGATCATGTTTATGTAGAATTAGAATATGCCTGTGAAGAGAGCGGAGATTTAAGTCAACCGTTAGAATCAGGATTATTGACTATGGACAGGGTGAAGCTGATGCATGAATTGCTGGCATCGGACGTGGATGAAGAAGAACTGACGAAAAAGACAACTTATTTTAAATCAGTTGGTATGGGCTTATTTGATATTTGTATTGCACAAAGATTATATGATAATGCAAGAGCGAACGGCTTTGGACAAGAAGTAGATTTTTAAAAACAATTAAAGGAGAAATAATCATGAAGGTAGTAGCAACAGAAAAAGCACCTAAAGCATTAGGACCATATTCACAAGGATATGTACACAATGGTATCTTCTATTCAGCTGGACAGATCGCAATCAACCCAGCAACAAACGAAGTAGAAGCTACAACAATTGAAGAACAGACAGAACAGGTTTGCAAAAACCTTGCAGCAGTATTAGAAGCTGCTGGTACATCTTTTGACAAAGTGTTAAAGACAACTTGTTTCTTAGCTGATATGGGAGATTTTGCTGCATTTAATGAAGTATATGCAAAATATTTCACATCAAAACCAGCAAGAAGCTGTGTTGCTGTAAAAACATTACCAAAGAATTTACTTTGCGAAATCGAATTGATCGCAGTAGTAGAAGAATAAAATAGCAGTTTAGGAAGTGAAACAAAATGTCAGAACAAGAAAATAATAGCTCATGCTCCGCTGAAAGCTGTTCAAGCTGTCCAAGTGCGGGCTCATGTCCAAGCAAGAAAGTAGATATGAGAGTTCCTGCAAATGAATATACACACGTAAAAAAAGTAATCGGTGTTGTCAGTGGAAAAGGTGGAGTAGGTAAATCTATGGTAACAGCTTCTCTCGCAAGACTTATGAGAAAACAAGGATATTCAGTAGGTATTTTGGATGCCGATATTACAGGACCTTCTATTCCAAAGATGTATGGGATCCATGAACATGCAGTAGGAAACGAACTGGGCATGTTCCCATGTATTGCACAGGATGAGACCAGAATCATGTCTGTCAATCTTTTATTGGATTCAGAAGACACACCAGTAATCTGGAGAGGACCAATCATCGCAGGTGTTGTAAAACAATTCTGGGAAGAAGTGCTTTGGGGAGATTTAGATTTCCTTTTTGTAGATATGCCTCCAGGAACAGGGGATGTACCTCTTACAGTATTCCAGTCATTACCACTTGATGGAGTTGTTATCGTTACATCTCCTCAGGATCTGGTACAGATGATCGTCAAGAAAGCATTCCATATGGCTAGACAGATGAATATTCCAGTGCTTGGTATTGTAGAAAATTACAGCTATTTACAATGTCCAGACTGTGGAAAGAAGATTTCTGTATTTGGCGAAAGTCATATCGATGAAATCGCTGCAGGACTTGGAGTAGAGGTATTAGGAAAGATGCCGATCGATCCTGAGCTTGCAGAAATGGTAGAAAATGAGAGATTCTACGAAGTAGAAAATGAATATTTGAAAGGTGCATTAGATGCATTGATCTAAAAATCAAGGGTACTGCAAAGTTTTTGTAGTACCCTTTAAGTTTTACTTGACTCTACAATGGAATTATCGCAAACTGATTACATAGAAATAAAAACTATGTTTTGGGGCGCGGATTATGGTACAGATTATTACAGACTCTTCGACATTATACACAGTGGAAGAGGCAAAAAAATAAGGATTTGAAGCGGTGCCTTTGTGTGTCACGATTGGTGATTTGGATGGCAGAGATCTTCAGGTCGACATGAAAGATTTTTATGGAAGAATTGAGAAAGGACAGATTCCAAAATCTTCTCAGCCGCCAATTGGTGAAGTGCTGGAGCTATACGAAGCATATAGTAATGACGAGATCATCAATATTGCGATGGCAGATGGCCTTTCTGGTACATATCAAAGTGCATGCGGAGCACGTGAAATGGTGGAAAATAAAGAAAAGATTACAGTGTTTAACAGCAAGACACTATGTGGACCTCATCGTTATATGGTAGAGAAAGCACAAAAAATGAAGGTGGCAGGACATTCTGGAAAAGAGATTCTGGAATGGTTAGAATATGCTGCGGAACGAACAGAATCGTTTTTGATTCCACAGGATTTCGATTTTCTGCGAAGAGGCGGAAGACTGACACCGATGGCAGCGACACTTGGTTCTGTGTTGAAATTAAAGCCAATTATGACATTGACAGAAGACTGCAAAAAGCTCGATAAGTATGCAATCAAAAGAACGATAAAATCGGCAGTAAATACTGTGATCGATCATTTGAAAGAAAAGCAGTTAGATGCAAGACACATACTCTATGTTTCACATGCAGAAGCCTTGGAAGATGCAAAAAATGTTGCTGCAAAATTAAAAGAAGTGTTTGCAGATGTAGAGATTCAGATATTGGATCTTGGGGCGGCATTTGTAACACAGGGCGGACCAAAATGTGTAGCAATACAGTATATTGAGAAATAGAATTGAAAAAGAACAATTCACTACCGTCAGGGTGGTGTGTTGTTCTTTTTTTATTCTGAAAGAAATAACTATTGCAAACGTATGTTCGATGTGATAATATAACAAAGCAGAACATACATTCGAAAGAAGGAAAGTTATGAGAATCACTGAGAATATAACTATTGCAGAAAAATTAAGTATTTTATCCGATGCAGCCAAATATGATGTTGCATGTACGTCCAGTGGCAGCGACAGACAGAACGATGGGACAGGAATTGGAAATTGTATCAAAGCAGGAATCTGCCATAGTTTTTCGGCAGATGGAAGATGTATTTCTCTGCTGAAGATTTTATTTACAAATGAATGCATTTACGATTGCAAATATTGTATTAATCGTTCTTCGAATGATGTGAAGCGGGTTTCCTTTACTCCAGACGAGGTCTGTAGTTTGACGATTGAATTTTATCGCAGGAATTATATTGAAGGATTATTTTTGAGTTCCGGAGTCTGGAAAAGTCCTAATTTTACGATGGAGATGCTGTATCAGACTCTTTACAAACTTCGGACAGAATATCATTTTCAAGGCTATATTCATGTGAAGACAATTCCAGGAGCAGATCAAGAGCTGATTCAAAAGGTGGGGTTTCTGGCGGATAGGATGAGTATTAATCTGGAGCTGCCTACAGCAGAGGGGCTTCGCAGACTGGCTCCGCATAAAAATCGGAAAAACATTCTGACGCCAATGCGTCTTGTGCAAAACGGTATGAACATAAACAGACAGGAGATCATCGCATATCGGAATGCACCACGTTTTGTGCCTGCAGGCCAGAGTACACAGATGATCATTGGTGCAACACCAGAGAATGATTATCAAATATTGAATGTAGCAGAAGCATTATATAAGAAGTTTGAGTTAAAAAGAGTGTTTTATTCTGCGTTTATTCATGTGAACGACGATTCCAATCTGCCGGCAAGAACAGATGCCGGACCGCCGCTTTTGAGAGAACATCGTCTATATCAGGCAGACTGGCTTTTAAGATACTATGGATTTGAAGCAAAAGAATTATTATCAGAAAAAAATCCGAATTTCAATGTGCTTGTGGATCCGAAGTGCAACTGGGCACTGGAACATTTAGAAGTGTTTCCGGTAGAAGTGAACAGGGCAGATTATCATATGCTTCTGCGCGTCCCGGGGATTGGTTACAAGTCTGCATCCAGAATTGTGAAAGCAAGGCGGATGGGTGTGCTTGATTTCAAAGACCTAAAGAAGATGGGAGTAGTGCTGAAGAGAGCGCTGTATTTTATAACGTGCAGCGGAAGGATGATGTATCCAACAAAGATCGAGCAGGATTATATTTTGCGTAATTTATTGAGTGTGGGAGAAAAAATTCCGATTTCCGTACAAGAGATGAGTTACAAACAATTGTCGCTGTTTGATGATGTGAATTTTAGAAAAGAGCAGTTTGAGATTCCAGTTAGAAATACAGGTGGTAAAGCACCGATTGAAAGATATTTGGGGTAGGTGAAGAATATGAAGCGGGTATTTATTTGTAATGACAATATAACAGGAATGCTTTCTGCAATTTATGATGCATGGAAAACAATGCTGAGTGTACAGTGCAGTTCTGTTTGTAGGAACATGGAATTTGGAATTGCATTAAAAGGGATGGTAGAGCAGGAATTATTTTGTGAATATGTGGAAGTGGAAGAAAATACAAAAAAGGCAATTGCAGTGGAAAATCTGATTAAAAATCATCTTGGAACGCAGGTTTATTGGTGTATTTATCATGCATTATTGTCAAATGATTCGCAAAAAGTGGATGCAGTTTTGTGCATAATGATGGAAGCCAGAAACATAGCAGTGAGCAGCAAAATCATGGAACATTTGTCTCATCCAAAGGTCATGAAAGTATTTGAATTGAGTCGCAAAGTCTCAAATGAAGCGCATTATTATCAAGAATTTATCCGTTTTGAAGAGCTGCAGAATGGAATTTTATTTTCTGAAATTGAACCCAAATATCAGATATTATCATGTATTGGAGACCATTTTGAAAGCCGTTTTCCGCTGGAAAATTGGATGATTTATGATAAAACGCATAAAATGTTTCTGGTTCATGAGTCGCGGAAGCACTGGATTATGGTACTGAACCAAAAAATAGATGTAAATGCGGCCAAAAAGGTCAGCAGAGCAGAAGCAGTGTATGCAAAATTGTGGAAAAACTTTTTTGAAAGTATCTCCATAAAAGAGCGTGAAAGTTATGAAAGACAGAGGCAACATTTGCCGCTCCGCTATCGGGAACACGTTACAGAATTTCAATAAGATATATTAAAATATAGTATAAGAAGGATGAATATTTATGCTTGCTTAAATGGGGGAATTGTGGTATTATACACAAGAAGTGAGCCTAGGCTCATTTTTTATAGAAAATGATTGTTAAAAAAAAGACAAAATCCCAAACATGACAAAATCGAAAAGAGAATGTCAAAAAAGAAAGGAGACTTTATGAGCAGAAAAATTACTATTATTGGGGCTGGAAGCGTAGGATCTACAATTGCATACACATTATCAAACGATGATCTCGCTTCTGAAATCGTAATGATCGATGTTAACAAGGAGAAAGTAGAAGGTGAAGTTCTTGATATTATTCAAGGTACATGCTTCAGAGATCCAATTTCTATTATTGCAGGAGATTACGAAGATGCAAAAGGTTCAGATATCGTAATCATCACATCAGGTATTGCTCGTAAGCCAGGTCAGACAAGACTTGAATTAGCACAAACAAACGTAAACATTTTAAAGAGTATCGCACCACAAATCGCAGCAGTGGCACCAGACGCACTTTACATTATCGTAAGTAATCCAGTAGACGTAATGACATATGTATTTACAAAAGTTTCAGGTATTCCTGAAAATCAAATCATTGGTTCAGGTACAATCTTAGACACAGCAAGACTTCGCTGCGGTATTTCAGAACATTTTGAAATCGCTCAAAAGAACGTACACGCATACGTATTTGGTGAACATGGAGATACATCATTTGTTCCATGGAGCTGTGCAAGCGTTTCAGCTATCGACTTAGATGACTATCCAGCAGCATTAAAGAAAATCGGAAGAGACGTAGAACCAGTTGATAAAGATGCTATGATCGAATATGTTAGAAAATCAGGCGGAAAGATTATTGCAAACAAAGGTGCAACATTCTATGCAGTATCAGCATCAGTAGTTCAATTATGTAATAAACTTGTTGCAGCATCAGATTCAATGGCAACTGTTTCAACAATGATGCATGGCGAATATGGTATCGACGATGTATGCTTAAGTACATTATCACTTGTTGGACCAAACGGACACCAAGGTAAAGTTGAAGTACCATTGACAGAAGAAGAAATCGAAAAACTTAAAAAGAGTGCAGATGCCTTAAAAGCAGTTATTTCACAAATTGAAATTTAATAAAAACAATTTTATAATAAATAAAATGCTATAAATATTAAGAGAGGGATTTGATATGAAGTACAGTTATTATCCAGGATGTACCCTCAGAACAAAAGCAAAAGATCTGGATGCATATGCCAGAGCTTCTGCAAAAGCATTAGGATTTGAATTGGAAGAAATTGAAGACTGGCAGTGCTGCGGTGGTGTTTATCCACTTGGCTCTGATGAAATTGCTTCAAAACTTTCTTCTGTTCGTACTCTGAATGCAGCAAAGGAAAAGGGGCAGGACTTAGTAACACTTTGCTCAGCTTGTCACCATGTAATCAAACGTGTAAATGATGACATGAAAAATGTAGAAGATATTCGTACAAGAGCAAATAATTACATGCAGCTTGAAGAACCTTACGCAGGTGAAACAAATGTTTTACATTACTTAGAAGTATTACGTGATAAAGTAGGATTCGACAAGTTGAAAGAAAAAGTGGTAAACCCACTCACAGGCAAGAAAATTGGCGCATATTATGGCTGTCTGCTTCTTCGCCCAGGAAAGATTTTAGGATTTGACAATCCAGAAAATCCAACAATCATCGAAGATTTTATTCGTGCAATTGGAGCTACTCCAGTTGTATATCCTTACCGCAATGAATGTTGTGGCGGATACATTTCTTTAAAAGAAAAAGAAATGGCAAAAAATATGTGCGATAAAATCGTAGACAGTGCATCAGGATTTGGAGCAGAAATGTTAATCACTGCCTGTCCATTGTGCTTATACAATTTAAATAAGAGTGCTGAAAACAAGATTCCAGTTTATTATTTCACAGAACTTCTTGCAGAAGCACTTGGAGTAAAAGAGGAGGTAGAAAAATAATGAGTACCGCTAAAAATCAAGCTGAAATTATCAAAGAAATCAGCGGCGTGAATCCATTAAAATGCATGAAATGCGGAAAATGCTCTGCTTCCTGTCCATCATTCAATGAGATGGATATTAAACCACATCAATTCGTATCTTATGTACAAAACGGAGATATTGAAAGTTTGGTAGAATCAAAATCACTTTGGAAATGTCTCTCATGCTTTGCATGTGTAGAACGTTGTCCTAGAGATGTAAAACCAGGAAAACTGATCGATGCAGCAAGACAAATGGTTGTTCGTCAGAAAGGTCAGACTTATCTTTCACCAGACGAAGTTCCAGAATTATTAGATCCTGAACTTCCACAACAACTCTTGGTTAGTGCATTTAGAAGATACAGGAGGTAAGTCGCATGCAGAGAATAGGAGTATTTGTCTGTCATTGTGGAAGTAATATTGCCGCAACAGTAGACGTGAAAAAAGTAGTAGAAATGGCTGCTATGGAACCAGGCGTTGTTCATGCAGAAGATTACCAATATATGTGTTCTGAAGCTGGACAAGCTAAAATCGCAGCAGCAATCAAAGAGAAAAAACTTACAGGAATCGTTGTATGTTCTTGTTCACCTCGTATGCATGAAAATACATTCAGAGGAGCAGCAGAAAGAGCTGGCTTAAATCCATACATGGTAGAAATCGCCAATATCCGTGAACATTGTTCTTGGATTCACAAAAATGTGGAAGAAGCTACAAAGAAAGCAGTTATTCTTGCAAGAGCAGCGATTGCAAAAGTAAATTTAAATACACCATTAAAACCAGGTGAAAGCCGCGTAACAAAACGTGCGTTAGTAATCGGTGGTGGTATCGCAGGTATTCAGACAGCACTTGATATTGCAGATGCTGGTTATGAAGTAGATATCGTAGAAAAAACACCAAGTATCGGTGGAAGAATGTCTCAATTAGACAAGACATTCCCAACACTTGACTGTTCTGCATGTATCCTTACACCAAAAATGGTAGAGGCAGCAGCACATGAAAAGATTACAATCTATACATATAGTGAAGTAGAAAAAGTATCAGGTTTCGTTGGTGACTTTACAGTAGACATCAGAAAGAAAGCAAGATACGTAGATGCAAGCAAATGTACAGGATGTGGTGTTTGTCAGGAAAAATGTCCATCTAAGAAGTCATTAAGTGAATTCAACCGTGGACTGAACACAAGAAGCGCAATCTACACACCATTTGCACAGGCAATTCCAAACGTACCAGTAATCGATACAGAAGCATGTATCAAGATGAAGACTGGAAAATGTGGTATCTGTTCAAAGGTATGTCAGGCTGGTGCTATTGACTATACACAAAAAGATGAGATCATCTCAGAAAAATACGGTGCAATCGTAGTTGCTACAGGTTTTGATACAATCAAATTAGACAATTACGATGAATATGCGTATAACCAAAGCAAAGACGTTATCACATCACTTGAATTAGAACGTGTTATGAATGCAGCTGGTCCTACAAAGGGTCACTTAGAACGTCTTTCAGATGGAAAACATCCAAAGGAAATGGTATTTATTCAATGTGTTGGAAGCCGTTGTGCTGATAACAGAGGAAAGAGCTATTGTTCAAAAATCTGTTGTATGTACACAGCAAAACATGCGATGCTGATCCGTGATAAATACCCAGATGTAAATGTAACTGTATTCTATATTGACGTTCGTACACCAGGTAAGAACTTCGATGAATTCTACAGAAGAGCTGTAGAAGATTACGGCGTAAATTATATCAAAGGTCAGGTTGGTAAAGTAATTCCTCAACCAGACGGAAAATTATTAGTACAAGGTGTAGACCTTTTAGATAATAAACAGATTTTAAAAGAAGCTGATATGGTTGTTCTTGCAACTGCGATCGAACCAAATCCAGATGTTAGAAAAATCGCAACAATGCTTACAGCAAGTATTGATACAAACAACTTCTTGACAGAATCACATGCAAAACTTCGTCCTGTAGAATCACCAACAGCAGGTGTGTTCTTATCAGGTGTATGTCAGGGACCAAAAGATATTCCTGAAACAGTAGCACAAGCTGGAGCAGCAGCAGTAAAAGCAATCGGTTTATTGGCAAAAGACAAATTATTGACTAACCCATGTACAGCAAAAGCAGATGAATTGATGTGTAACGGTTGTTCAACATGTGCAAATGTATGTCCATATGGAGCTATTTCATATGAAAATAAAGAAGTAAATGACCACGGTATCCGTGAAACACGTCGTATCGCTGTTGTAAACAGTGCATTGTGTCAAGGTTGTGGTGCTTGTACAGTAGCATGTCCTTCAGGATCTATGGACTTACAAGGCTTCTCAAATAGACAGATTATAGCGGAGGTAGATGCAATATGTCGATAGAAAATAAAGAAGAATTCAGACCGAAAATTGTAGCGTTCTGCTGTAACTGGTGCAGTTATGCGGGCGCTGACCTTGCAGGTAGCAGCCGTCTTGCTTATCCAGCAGATGTAAAAATCATCCGTGTTCCATGTTCTTGCCGTGTAAACCCTATGTTTATTTTAAGAGCATTCGAAAAAGGTGCAGATGGAGTTATCTTATGTGGATGTCACCCAGGAGACTGCCACTACAGCACAGGTAACTATTATGCAAGAAGACGTATGACACTTCTGTTCTCTATGCTTGACTATATCGGTGTAGAAAACGGACGTACACGTGTTGAATGGGTATCAGCAGCTGAGGGTGTTAAATTCTCTCAAACAATGAACGAGTTTGTAGAAAAGATTCATTCTCTTGGTAAGAATGTAAGATTGGGGGATTTAAGATGCAAGAATTAATTAACCGTGCGAAAGAACTGCTTGAAAACGGAACAGTAGCGCGTGTTCTTGGCTGGAAAGCCGGCGATCTGCCATACAATCCAGAACCAGCTTACTTTAATAAAGCAGAAGATTTAAAAGATTTCGTTTATAACGGATTCTGTGGAGCTAACTTAAGCAAATATATGATCGAAGCTTCTAAGTTAGAAGGAAAAACAATGGTTTGCTTAAAACCATGTGATACATACAGCTTTAACCAATTGATCAAAGAACACCGCGTTGACAGAGAAAAAGCATACATCGTTGGTGTTGGATGTAAAGGTAAATTGGATATCGAAAAAGCTAAAAAATTAGGAATCAAAGGTATCGAAAGCATTTCAGGTGCAGAAATGACAGATGCATGTGATACACTTACATTCCAGACAATTTACGGTGAAAAGACATGTGCTTATGCTGATGCAATGCTTGAAAGATGCCATGTATGTAAAGGCAAAGATCACATGATCTATGATGAAATCATCGGTGAATCAAGAGACACAAAAGATGCAGAACGTTTTGCAGAAGTTGAAATGATCGAAGCAATGAGTCCAGCAGAAAAATTTGCATTCTTCCAGGAAGAACTCAGCAAATGTATCCGTTGCAATGCATGCCGTAACGTATGTCCTGCATGCAGCTGCCGTAAATGTGTATTCGACAGTACAAAATTTGACAGTGCTCAAAAGGCAAATGTGGATTCATTCGAAGAAAAGATGTTCCATGTAATCCGTGCATTCCACGTAGCTGGAAGATGTACAGACTGTGGAGAATGCAGCAGAGTATGTCCACAAGGTATTCGTCTCCACTTATTCAACCGTAAATACATCAAAGATATCAATGAATTATATGGTGAATATCAAGCAGGTGCAGACACAGATTCAAAAGGACCTCTTACAAACTTCACATTTGACGATGCAGAACCAAGTATCGTAGCAGAAAGGGGATAATGTATGTATAAGATCGCAAAAGAAAATCTGTCGGCATTATTCCAGATGATTGCCGCAAATCAAGAATTATACTTGCCAGTAAAAGTAGGCGGTCAGGCAAACTTTGCAGCCTGGACAGAAGAAGCAGAAGTGGATTTAGATACATTAAAGACAGTAAAATCACCAAAAGATGCATTCTTCCCACAGAGCGAAAATTTATATACTTGTTACAAAGATGGCAAGAAGATCAAAATCGAACCAGAAGCTTTGAAAAACCAGAACTTTGTTGTATTTGGTATGAAAGCTTGTGATGTAAAAGGTGTAGAAGTACTTGATAAAGTATTTTTAGCAGAACCAGTAGATACTTTCTACGCAGCAAGACGTGCTCACGGAACAATCGTAGCAATGGCTTGTCATGAACCAGAAGAAACATGTTTCTGTAAGGTATTCGGTGTTGACTGCGCAGAACCAGTAGCTGATGTTGCTACATGGATGGTAGAAGGCGAATTATACTGGAAAGCACTTACAGAAAAAGGGGAAGCGCTTACAAAAGCAGTAGAAAGTCTCCTTGCACCAGCAGATGAAGCAAAGGTAGAAGCTGAAAAAGCAGCTATCAGAGCAATCGTAGAAAAACTTCCATATTCAAATCTTTCATTAGAAGGATGGAATGGCGATGTTCTTATGGAAAAATTCAATTCTCCTGTTTGGGAAGAATTATATAAACCATGCTTAGCATGTGGAACATGTACATTCGTATGTCCAACATGTCAATGCTATGACATTAAGGATTACGACACAGGACATGGTGTACAACGTTATCGTTGTTGGGATTCTTGTATGTATTCTGACTTTACAATGATGGCTCATGGTAATAACCGTACAAGCCAGATGCAGCGTTTCCGTCAGAGATTCATGCACAAACTTGTTTACTTCCCAGCAAACAATAACGGAATGTATTCTTGTGTAGGATGTGGACGTTGTGTAGAAAAATGCCCAGCATCACTTAATATCGTAAAAGTTATTAAGGCTTTTCAAAAACAGGGAGGTGAAAACTAATGTGCGAATGTCATTGTCATGATAACTATACATTGGATACTTTAATTCCAAAGGTAGGTGTAATTACTGATATCCGTCAGGAAACACCAGACGTTAAGACTTTCAGAGTAAATGCTCCAGAAGGCGGCAAATTATTTGAACATATGCCAGGTCAATGTGCAATGTTATGCGCACCTGGAGTTAGTGAAGCAATGTTCTCAATTACTTCTTCACCAACAAATAAAGAATTTCAGGAATTTAGTATCAAAAAATGTGGTCAGCTTACAGATTATCTTCACAGCTTAGAAGTAGGCGATGAAATCACTGTTCGTGGACCATACGGAAATCATTTCCCGGTAGAAACAGAATTAAAAGGAAAGAACCTGTTATTTATCGCAGGTGGTATTGGTCTTGCACCACTTCGTTCTGTAATCAATTATGTAATTGATAATCGTGAAAACTATGGAACAGTAGATATCGTTTACGGTTCTCGTTCGGCAGATGATTTGGTTCAATTAAAAGAAATCCAGGAAGTATGGATGAAGACAGAAGGAATCAATGTACATCTTACAATTGACCGTCCACAGGAAGGATGGGACGGACATGTTGGATTCGTACCAGCTTATGTAAAAGAATTGAACCTTGATACAAACAAAGTTGCACTCATTTGTGGTCCTCCTATCATGATTAAGTTCGTATTAGCCGGACTCAAAGAACTTGGTTTCCAGGATGAACAAATCTATACTACATTCGAACTTCGTATGAAATGTGGTATTGGTAAATGTGGACGTTGCAACATTGGATCAAAATACGTTTGTAAAGACGGCCCGGTATTCCGTTTTGATGAAATAGACGAGCTGCCAAACGAATATTAAATCTAATCGTAAATAGAAAGGAAAGAGTTAAAATGGCAGATATGATTAACATATACTTATATGGTAAAAAGTATGAAGTTCCAGCTAATTTAACAATTATGGAAGCTTTTGAACATGCTGGATACCAATTAGTTCGTGGCTGTGGCTGTAGAAATGGTTTCTGCGGTGCTTGTGCTACAATCTACAGAATTAAAGGAAAAAATGAGTTACACGGTTGTCTCGCATGTTCAACAAAAGTAGAAGATAATATGTGTGTAGCTACATTACCATTCTTCCCATTAGAAAAGAAAGTTTATGACATTACAGAAATCAAACCAACAGAACAGATTATGATGCAGCTTTATCCAGAAATCTATGCTTGCATCGGATGTAATGCATGTACAAAAGCATGTACACAGGATCTTAATGTTATGCAATACATTGCATATGCGCAAAGAGGAGAGTTTGAAAAATGTGCAGAACTTTCATTTGACTGTGTAATGTGTGGTGTTTGTTCATCTCGCTGTCCAGCAGGTATCTCTCATCCACAAGTAGCTCTTCTTGCAAGAAGACTTACAGGTAAGTACATCAGACCAGAAGCTGAGCACTTAACAAAGAGAGTAGAAGAAATCGAAAACGGCGAATGTCAGGCATTGATCGAAGCAATTATGGCAAAACCTTTAGAAGAATTAAAGGAATTGTACAATACTAGAGAAATTGAGAAGTAAGAGGAGGAGAAAAAATGAGTTTACCATATACAGCCGAGATGATGGAATCCATTAAAAAGGTTGAAGCAGGTAGAGCTGCTCGTATTGGTTTCGAACCAAGACGTATGACAGCAGATGAAAAAACAGCTCTCCTTGAAGCTTTCCATCCAGACTATAATCTTGATAGTTTTGAAGAAATTAAAGTAGGTCCTAACGCAGGACAAAAAGCTCCAAAGGAATTAGTTGAAATCCTTCAGGGCGAAAGCAGAGTAAAAGGTATGGATATTGATTTATCTAATCCTGATTACGACGTAGATGTATTAGTTATCGGTGGCGGCGGTGCTGGTTCTTCAGCAGCTATCGAAGCAAACGAAGCTGGCGCAAACGTTATGATCGTTACAAAACTTCGTATCGGTGATGCTAATACAATGATGGCAGAAGGTGGTATCCAGGCTGCTGATAAAGAAAATGACTCACCAGCACAACATTACTTAGACGTAATGGGCGGCGGTCACTATGCAAATGTACCTGAACTTGTTGAAAAACTTGTTTGTGATGGTCCAATCGCAATCAATTGGCTTGACAAATTAGGTGTATTATTTGATAAAGACGAAAACGGAAGAATGATCACTACACACGGTGGTGGTACTTCTCGTAAGAGAATGCACGCTGCAGCTGACTACTCAGGTGCAGAAATCATGAGAGTTCTTCGTGATGAAGTATTTAACAGACAAATTCCAGTAGTAGATTTTACAGCAGCTATCGAAATCATCAAAGATACTGATGGAAAAGCAGCTGGTGCTGTTCTTTTAAATATGGAAACAAATGAAATCTTAGTTGCAAGAGCAAAAACAGTAATCATTGCAACAGGTGGTGCAGGACGTATGCATTATCAAGGTTTCCCAACATCTAACCACTATGGTGCAACAGCTGACGGTCTTGTTCTTGCATACCGTGCAGGTGCTCCATTATTATACCAGGATACATTACAATATCACCCAACAGGTGTAGCATTCCCATCACAGATTTACGGTGCATTAGTAACTGAAAAAGTTCGTTCTATGGGCGCTATGTTCGTAAACAGAGAAGGTGAAGTATTCATGCATCCATTGGAAACTCGTGACGTTGCCGCTTCAGGAATCATCAGAGAATGTAAAGAAAGAGGAATGGGCGTTCACACACCAGTAGCTGATGGTATTTGGTTAGACACACCAATGATCGATATGATCCATGGTGAAGGAACATTAGAAAAGAGATTACCAGGTATGCTTCGTATGTACTTAAGATGCGGTATCGATATGAGAAAAGTACCTATCGTAATCTATCCAACACTCCACTATCAAAACGGTGGTATTAAGATTGGCGTAAACGGTATGTCAGATGTTGAAAACCTTTACGTAGCAGGAGAAGCAGTTGGAGGAATCCACGGAAGAAATAGACTTATGGGTAACTCTTTATTAGATATCATCGTATTTGGACGTAATGCCGGACAACAGGCAGGTGCTAAATGCAAAGAAGTTGAGTTAAAAGAATTAACTCTTTCACACGTAGATGATTTCTCTAAAGAACTTGCAGACGCTGGCATCGAGCCAAAGGTTGTATCTCCTAAATTATTACCAGACTACAGACCAGAAGGCGTAACAAGATTAAACTAGAAATAACATAATGAGATAAGATTTCCAACATCAAGGAGGGCAAACTTGATGTTGGAAATAATACTGTAGTTTGGAGGAAAGAAGAAAATGGGTATTCTTACATGGTTTCAGGAAAGCGTCTTATCAAGCACTATGATGATGGTGTTTTTGATTGCTGTAATTGGGTATGCAGTAGGACGCATTAGAATTTGTGGATTAGATTTGGGAACTGCTGGTATTTTGCTGGTAGCTTTAGTGTTTGGTCACTTTGGCGTTGTAATTCCAAAAGAAATCCAGGATTTAGGACTTATTTGCTTTGTTACATCTGTAGGTTTTATTGCAGGACCTAAGTTTTTCCGTAACTTTAAAGCAAACGCAACATCATATGTATTATTAGGCTTATTGGTTATTGTTTCAGGAGCGTTAAGCTGTGTTGCAATAATTAAAATCTTCAATGTACCAACAGATATCTGTGTAGGTATGATGACAGGAGCACTTACAAGTACACCAGGACTTGCAGCAGCGATTGAAGCAACTTCAGATGCAGCTTCAGTTGGATATGGAATTGCATATCCATTTGGTGTAATCGGGGTTGTACTTTTCGTACAGTTATTGCCACGTATCTTAAAAACTGATATGGAAGCAGAACGCGCACAATTTTCTGCAGTAACAACTGTAGAAGTAAAAGAAAGCAAAAAACAATTGATCAACATTGATGATATGGGTTTTTTTGCTTTTGCATTAGCAGTTGTATTAGGTGTGATCTTAGCGAAAATTGTAATTCCACTTCCAGGCGGCGGAGAGTTTTCTCTTGGTACATCAGGTGGACCACTTCTTGCAGGTCTTATTTTAGGTCATTTTGGACACATTGGTCCTGTAAACTTAAAAGTGGAAAAGCGTATCTTAGAATGTATGCGTGAATTTGGTCTTGCTCTTTTCCTTTTAGGAGCAGGATGTGGTGCAGGAGCAGGATTTGTTGAAATTTTAAAAGAACAAGGTATGATGTTATTCATCTACGGAGCTCTTATGACAATTATTCCAATGTTCGTTGGATATTTCTTCGCAGCAAAAGTATTGAAATTAAGTGTACTCAATTCACTTGGTTCAATTTGCGGTGGTATGACAAGTACACCAGCTCTTGGTACATTGATCCGTGTGGCAGGAACTGATGACGTTGCATCAGCATATGCTGCTACATATCCGGTTGCATTGGTAATGGTTGTTTTAGCAAGCCAGTTTATTGGTATTTTATTATAAAAATATTCTATGGAGGAAAACAAAAATGCGTGAGATTAACGTACAACAGATTACAGATGTTGTTGAAAAACTCTGTATTGAAGCAAACACACATCTTCCAGGCGACGTAAAATGTGCGATCAAAGATTGCAGAGCTTGCGAAGACTGGGATATTGCAAAGGGTGTATTAGATAAAATCATTACAAACTTTGAAATCGCTGATACAGAAAATGTTCCAATTTGCCAGGATACAGGTATGGCATGTGTATTTCTTGAAATTGGACAAGATGTACACTTTGTAGGTGGAAATCTTGCAGAAGCAGTTGATGAAGGTGTTCGTCGTGGATACACAAACGGTTATCTTCGTAAATCAGTTGTAAAAGATCCAGTTCGTCGTGGCAACACAGGAGACAATACTCCAGCAATGCTTTATACAGAAATCGTTCCAGGTGAACAAGTAAAAATCACTGTAGGACCAAAAGGATTCGGTAGTGAAAATATGAGTGCGATCCGTATGTTCAAACCATCAGCAGGACTTCAGGGAATCAAAGATTTCATTATTGAAACAGTTGAAACAGCAGGTCCAAATCCATGTCCTCCAATGGTAGTTGGTGTAGGTATCGGTGGAACATTTGATAAAGCAGCTTTATTAGCGAAGAAAGCTCTTATGAGACCAATCGATTCTTCAAATCCAGATCCATTCTACGCAGATTTAGAAGTAGAAATGCTTGAAAAGATTAACCAATTAGGTATTGGACCACAAGGATTTGGTGGAAAGACAACAGCAATCGGTCTTAATATTGAAACATTACCAACTCACATTGCGGGTATGCCATGTGCAATCAATATCAACTGCCATGTAACTCGTCATAAATCGGAGGTGATCTAGGATGGAAAAACACATTACATTACCTTTAACAGAAGAATTAGCAAAGACATTAAAAGCAGGAGATTCTGTTTATGTAACAGGAACAATTTATACATCTCGTGATGCAGGTCACAAACGTATGTGTGAAGCACTTGCAAGAGGAGAAGAACTTCCATTCGATCCAACAGACGCTACAATTTATTACGTAGGACCAACTCCAGCAAAACCAGGTCAGGTTATCGGTTCAGCTGGCCCAACAACAAGCGGACGTATGGACGCTTATGCACCAACTATGATGAGTGTAGGTGCCAGAGGTATGATCGGAAAAGGTGCTCGTCTTCCAGAAGTAGTTGACGCAATGAAAAAATATTCAGGCGTTTATTTTGGTGCAATCGGTGGTGCAGGTGCATTACTCGCAAAATGTATCAAAAAAGCAGAATTGATCGCTTATGAAGATCTTGGAGCGGAAGCACTTCGTAAACTTTACGTAGAAGATATGCCATTAGTTGTAATCATTGACAGCGAAGGAAATAACCTTTACGAAGAAGGAAGAGCAGCTTACTTAGCACAAAAATAATAAAACATAGCAAAAGCGGCAAGGCGAAAACCTTGCCGCTTTTTTCTGCTAAAATGGGTATATGGTTTCGAACACTCATGAGAATTAGGCAATGCATGAAGGTTCGTAGCAGAACAAAATCTTGACCAGATCATAGACTGGACGTTTCTTTTTGAGTGGACGAACAAAACCAGTAGAGTAAATAAAAGAAACAACATCTTTGGTTTGCTGTGGATTCCACACACGTTTAGTCGAAATATCAATATATTCACATTGCTCTGATTCTGCAATATATTTCAGATGCTTGTTAAGCTCGTGAATAGTGATTTCATCATTATAATTTTTAAGTGAGATCACAGTAATGTTACATTTATTATTGATCGATTTTATCTGATGAATGAGTTCAATATATTTTTGAACAAAGTCTGAAGAATTTTTGGAAAATAATTCTAAATCAGCATCACCAATGTGCAGCAAAATTGTCTCTGGATTCAATGGTGCAACACAGGTATGATAAACATCTAAAGCAGTATCAACAGACAAGTCTGAAATGCTGCGATTATACAGCTTCGAATTTAAATCAAATGCCTGTTTCAGTTCACAGAGAGGAATTTCCTTATCTGCACTTCCGCCCAGGATGACAATTCCATTTGATTCAGCAAGTTTATTTAATGTCTGATATTTTTGGATTTCATTTTCAAACATAATCGTATGACCTCAATTCTCTATTTTTATGCGTTTTTCTTGTCTAAAGAAACATTTCTGAAATATACAACTACATTCATTGAAACAATGACAAGATTGATCAAGTATACAACGAGTACGTAGTTGATTTGATTTGAAACTAATTTTGCTGTGATACCAGCGATATATCCAGTAATGATAAGAAGAATAAATGGAAGGCTTGTTCCTTTCGCTGTTCTGGCCTTGTAGGCTTTGATAACATTTAGTGGCCATGAAAGACCAAAGCAAATTAACATGATTGATTCAAAAATTGATCCCATAATGAATATCTCCTTTGTGTTTTTTAATTCATACACAGGATAGTTTGGAAATCAAAAAATGACAATTTTATGAAAAATACAAACTTAATTTTGAAAATAAATTCATTTATTTTACTTTCAAAAGGTTTTTCAAAAATTAAAAAATGTGGTAAAGTCAGAAGAAAATACCAGGAGAACGTATTGCTATGACAAATAGAAAGAACAATGTCACGTTAAAAAGCATACAAAAGGCTTTTTTCCGGACACAGACAATCTTGATCGTATCGCTGGCACTCTTTTTGGGAGTAGCAGGGACCGTGATCAATATCCATTTTGAAACACAAAAACGAGATCAGAACCTGCAGAATGTAGCAGAAGTAATTGCGCATTCCCCGATTTTGACAGAGAGTACGCAAGATATCTCCAGTGAAGATGAATCTATGATCTTGTTAGAATACTTGGATTCTCTAAAAGACACACTGGATAGTATTGACGTAATTTCGGTGGTCAATATCGAAAATGTGCGCCTCTACCATTCTAACCATGAGTTGATAGGGACGACATACGATGGGACACTGCCAGAATTTGAAGACGATTCAGAAGGCTATTATGCTACAAATGACATAGGACCGTCTGGAACACAAAGAAGAGCCTATGCAGCGATTTATGACGAGGAAGGTAATTATGTAGGGTTCGTAATGGCAATTACGCTGATGCAGAATATTTATAAAGAAACATTTCAGACTGCACTTATTTTTATTTTAATCACAATCGCTGCTATCTTGATGGAACTTTTAATTTCGGCAGAATTAATGGGAACGATCAAAAAAAGCCTGCTTGGATATGAGCCAGACGTTTTTACAGCGATGTATCAGATCAGAGATAATATTCTGGAATCTCTGGATGAAGGGATCATTGCGATAGACAGCACAGGAAATGTACAGTTTGTAAATCATGCTGCCACGGAAATGCTGGATGGAATCGATATTGTAGGGCAGCCGCTGAAAAGTACAGAAAATGGAGCCTTGCTTCTTCAGATGCTGGAAAATGAAGAAAAAGAATTTCATATACAAGAGCAGAGACTTGGAAATGCAGATGTCTTGATAGACCGTGTTCCGATCAGAGAAGATGGGATCAGTATTGGAACAGTAGGAATTCTTCACAATAGAAGTGAATATACGAAGTTAATGGAAGACTTGACGGGCACAAGATATCTTGTGGATTCTATGCGTGCCAATAATCACGATTTTACCAACAAGCTTCATGTGATTATGGGGCTCATTCAGATGAAAATGTATGATGAGGCAGTTTCCTATATTGAAAATATTACGATCGTACAGAGAACAACGATCAGTAAGATCATGAATGCCGTAAATGAACCGGCAGTTGCTGCGCTTTTGATTGGAAAGACAGCGCGGGCATCGGAATTAAATATTAAATTTGTCATGAGAGAGGGATGCCATTATTCCAAAGCAGCGATGAATCTTCCTGCGGAAGTGCTGGTAACGATCATTGGCAATCTGATCGACAATGCGTTTGAAGCGATGAATGAAAGTGAAGATTATAACGAACAGAAAGAATTGCTGTTTGGAATCTACTCTCGTCCGGGAGCAGTTTTGATCACGACAGATGATACAGGGGGTGGTATATCCCAGCAGGATATGCAGCACATATTTGAAAATGGCTTTTCCACAAAAGGAGAAGGCAGAGGTACGGGACTGTACCAGGTGAAATCTATTGTGGAGCGATTCGGCGGAAGTATCACGGTAGAATCACAGGTTGGAATAGGAACCTCATTTTCAATCAGTTTTACAAATTAAGAGCAGTATGGAGAAGAGAGATATGTATAATGTATTGATTGTGGAAGATGATCCAATGGTCGCCATGATAAATGAGCAGTATATTAGCTATGACAAACAGTTCTGTGTGGTTGGCAAATGCAGAGATGGAAAAAGTGCATTGGAGTTTCTGGGGAAGAACAGTGTGGATTTAATTGTTCTGGACGTGTTTATGCCGCATACAGACGGATTTGAAACGCTGCGTCAGATCAGAAAGAGACAGATATCGGTGGATGTTATTATGGTAACGGCGGCTAATGATCGAGAATCCCTGGAAGAGGCACTGCATTTGGGAATCATTGATTATCTGGTGAAGCCATTTACGTATGACAGGTTTCGAATGGCACTGGAAAAATTCATTGCGCAGACGGGAGCATTAAAGCAATTAGGAGTGCTGAATCAGAAAAATATAGATTTCATTATAGATAATGCAAGAAAGAAAAGCGAAGATATGCATCCGAAGGGAATACAAGAAAAAACCTTGAATTTGATTTTGGCGTATTTGAAAGAAAATAGTGAGATATGGATGACAGGAGATGAGATAGCTGATAAAATCGGTTTAACGGGCGTGACCGTAAGAAGATATATGAATTATCTTGCTGAGACAGGGATGGTGACCAGTGAGATGAATTACGGTACAGGAGGACGCCCTTGTATGCTTTATAAAATTGTGAGTTAGACAGCAGCTATGGAACAAGAAAAAATCATTCGAATCTCTGTGCGCGATCTAGTGGAATTTATTTTGCGCGAAGGAGATATAGACAATCGAAGAACGGTCGCATCAGACAAAGAGACGATGCAGTTAGGAAGCAGAATCCATCGAAAGATACAAAGACAGATGGGTTCTAATTATCATGCAGAAGTTTCTTTGAAGATCCAGATACCATGTGATGGATTTGTGCTGCAGGTGGAAGGAAGAGCCGATGGCATTTTTGAAGAAGATGGTGCGTTCTATATTGACGAAATAAAAGGTGTACTCCGGGATTTGAGCAGATTGGAGATGCCTGTTGGGATCCATCTTGCACAGGCAAAATGTTATGCCTATATTTATGCAAAACAACAGGGATTGGAGCAAATCTGTGTTCAGATGACATATTGCCAGATGGAGACGGAAGATATTAAAAGATTTCGAGAATTATATACGTTTGAAGAACTGGAAACGTGGTTTTTGCAGGTGGGAAAACAGTATGAAAAATGGGCAAAATTCCAGGTGAAATGGAAAAAGCAGAGAAATGCTTCAATCAAGGAAATTCCATTTCCATACGAATACCGCGAAGGACAGAAGAATCTGGTGACTTCAGTTTATCGCACGATTTTGCGACAGAAGAAATTGTTTATTCAGGCACCTACTGGCGTCGGGAAAACGATGGCGACCGTGTACCCTGCAGTGAAGGCGGTAGGAGAAGAACTCGGGGAAAAGATTTTTTATCTGACAGCGAAGACGATCACGAGAACAGTTGCAGAGCAGGCATTTCAGATTTTACGCAAGAATGGTCTGCAGATGAAAGCAATCACGCTGACTGCAAAGGAGAAAATCTGTTTCTGCGAACAGACAGAGTGCAATCCGGATTATTGTCCATACGCCAAGGGGCATTTTGATCGGATAAATGATGCGGTTTATGACATGATTACCACTACAGATACGCTGGACCGGGAATCGATAGAGGCATACGCAAAGAAACACAATGTATGTCCGTTTGAGATGTCTCTGGATGTATCTCTTTGGGCAGACGCAGTAATCTGTGATTATAATTATGTATTTGATCCAAACGCCCATCTGAAAAGGTATTTTTCGGAAGGGAAAAAGCAGAGTTATCTCTTCCTTGTGGACGAGGCACATAATCTGGTGGAACGCGGACGAGAAATGTACAGCGCGACACTCTATAAAGAAGAATTTCTGAGTATGAAAAAGAAAGTAAAATTTGAACATCTGAAGTTAGCAAAACATTTGGAGGCCTGCAATAAGATTCTTCTGGAATACAAAAGAGAATGTGAGACTTACCAGATTCATGAAAATGCATCTCATTTTGTCCTGAAACTTACCAATGTTTTGACGGAAATGGAAAAGATTTTGGAAGAAGATCTGCAAAAGGATGATGAGTTTCTGGAATTCTATTTTCATGTGAGAAGTTTTTTGAGTGTATATGAAGAATTGGATAAAAATTATGTGATCTATACTGAGATGGAACCGGAGGGTGGTTTTAAGATCAAGCTCTTTTGTGTCAATCCGGCAGCTAAGCTGGATCAATTTATCAGTCAGGGAAACAGCACGATCTTCTTTTCAGCAACATTGTTACCAATTTTATACTATAAAAAACTGCTTAGCGTAGAGAGTGATGACTATGCCATTTACGCGGAATCACCGTTTGATGAGTCGAAGAGACTGCTTCTTCTCGGAAATGATGTCAGCACAAAATATACGCTGCGCGGACAGGGAATGTACAGCAAATATGCGGATTATATTCAACGTGTTGCAAAGGCAAAACCAGGAAATTATCTGGTGTTTTTCCCTTCCTATCGATTTATGGAGGATGTTCTGGAAACTTTTGAGACGAAAGCAGAAAATCAGATAGAATATATTGTTCAGGATCAAGTCATGGACGAAGGAAAACGGGAAGCATTTTTGAATCGGTTTAAAGAACGAAAGCTGGATTCAGAAAAAAGTCTGGTGGGATTTTGTGTACTGGGCGGCGTTTTTTCAGAAGGAATCGATCTGACAGAAGAGAGTCTGATCGGGGCCATCATTGTTGGAACCGGGCTTCCGCAGGTATGCAATGAAAGAGAAATCCTGAGACAATATTTTGATCAAGAAAATGGCAATGGATTTGACTATGCCTATTTGTATCCGGGGATGAATAAAGTCCTTCAGGCGGCGGGACGAGTGATCCGTACTGAAAATGACAGAGGAATTGTGGTTCTTTTGGATGAAAGATTTCTTGGAAGAAGATATCGAGAAACATTTCCACGAGAATGGAAAGAAATGAAATATTGTGATATAAGAAAAATCGAAGAATATGTGAAAGAATTCTGGGGGAGTTAAATCCCCCATTTATTCTATCTCAGCAAAATAATTTAAAAACTCTTGTGTCACTTTTGAAATTGGTACATGGTTGTTGTATACAATTGCAATTTCTCTGGATGGAAGTTCTTCATCGAGTTCAACGAAAAATAAGTCTTTTGATTTCTTTGGAACACAGTAGTCTGGAATGAAAGCGATGCCAAGACCAATCTTTGCAAGATCGATCAGCAGATCATTGCTGCTAAGTTCAATCTCAGGAACCAGATCCAATTGACGCTGCTGAAACAGATTATGAAGAAACTCGCTGGTAGTACTTTGTCTGTCAAGCATCAGAATTGGATAATTCAGCAATTCCTTTAAAGAGGTCTGCTTGTTTTTAAGTTCTGAAAAAGCATCGTTTGCAACAAACACATCGTTAAATTTTCTGATTTTCTTTAAGGAATAGAGATTACTCAAGTTGGAATTAGGATAATTGATGACAATCAGATCGACCTGACCGGATTCCAGTAATTCTACACATTTTAAAGAAGTAAGATTTGTTACTTTAATGTGTGCACTTGGGAACTCTTCGTGGAAGCGTTTTAAGTACGGAACTAAAAAGTAACGACAGATCGTATCGCTTGCTCCTATACGGATCTGTCCGCCGGAAGCAGCAGCATCGACAAGTTGTGCTTCTCCTCGCTTGATCAGATTCATGGCAGGCTCTACATGCCTTAATAAAATCTCACCTTCTGGTGTCAGTTGTACACGTTTGGTGCTTCTGATGAACAGTGTCTGATCTAATTTCTTTTCTAATGCTTTTATCGCTTGACTTACTGCGGATTGTGATATAAATAATTGTTTAGAGGCTTCCGAAAAGCTAAGGGTTGTAGCAACATAGAAAAAAACCTTATACAATTCATAGTTAATATCCATTATTAGCCCTCCTTATAAATATAAAATTATTATAAGATTATTTGAAATAGATTACAATAAAAATATAAAAAAATAAAAGAAAAGGGGGATGGAAAATGAAAGTATTTCATCATGCGCTGGGGTTGCTGGCTTCGTTTGCACTGATTCTGGTTCTTTTGATCACCAGTTTTGAAATCGGAATTTACAGTGACTTCGACTGGTATCAAAAAGAATATGAAAAATACGATGTTCTGACAGATCTTGAGATGGAAATGGAAGATGTCATGGATGTTACAAATGAGATGATGGCATATTTACGGGGAAACAGAGAAGACCTAGTGGTTCATACCATGGTGAACGGAGCAGAAAGAGAGTTTTTTAATGACAGGGAGAAATCACATATGGAAGATGTGCAGGGCCTGTTTTTAGGAGGACTGGATCTGCGTCTGGGTGCGGCAGCAGCATTTGTGGGAGTGCTTGTCGTTCTCATAGTTTCAAAGGCAGATTGGAAGAGAGTGCTTCCAAAATGTTTTATCTGGGGACTGGTATGTTTCTTGCTTCTGATGGCGATATTTGCTATGCTTTGTATATCGGATTTTACAAAATATTTTACGATTTTTCATGAAATCTTTTTTGACAATGATCTCTGGATTCTGGATCCGAAAACAGATCTGTTGATCCGTATGCTTCCAGAAGGATTTTTTGCAGATATGGTGATAAGAATTGGAAGTATCTTTGTAGGGTTCCTGATTTTAGCTTTGGGAGGAAGTATTTTCTCACTGAAGAAAATGAAAAAAGAAAATTAGAAAAACTTATAAGTATTTTAAATTATATTAATTACACTAATGAAGAAAAGTGTGGTAATATGTGAGTAAGTGTAAGAATAATTTTACAAATATATTTAAGATGGAGGCTAATATGAATAGTGTAAAACGCGTATATGTTGAAAAAAGACCACAATATGCTGTACAGGCTAAAGCTTTAAAACATGAAGTAAAAAGCTACTTAGGAGTCAAAACGATTGAAAATGTTCGTGTATTGATTCGCTATGATATTGAAAATCTTTCAGATGCAACATTTGAGACAGCATGCAATGGTATTTTTTCAGAACCACCTGTAGATATTTTATATAAAGAAGAATTCCCTATGAACGAAGGGGACAGAGTATTTTCTGTAGAATACTTACCTGGTCAGTTCGATCAAAGAGCGGATTCAGCAGTTCAATGTGTACAGTTCATTAAAGAAGATGAACTTCCAGTGATCAAATCAGCAACAACATATGTAATCGAAGGTACAATTACAGATGAAGAATTTGCTGCGATCAAAGCACACTGCATCAACCCTGTAGATTCAAGAGAGACAGGAATGGAAAAACCAGAGACATTGATCACAGTATTTGATGAACCAGAAGATGTTAAGATTTTTGACGGATTCAAAGATATGCCAGAAGCTGAGTTAAAAGAATTATACAGCTCACTTGGTATGGCTATGACATTCAAGGATTTCTTACATATCCAGAACTACTTCAAAAATGAAGAAGACAGAGATCCAAGTATGACAGAAATCCGTGTACTTGATACATACTGGTCAGACCACTGCCGTCATACAACATTTGCTACAGAGTTAACAGATGTAACATTCGGCGAAGGCGATTACAAAGAACCAATCGTAAACGCTTACAAACAATATTTAAAAGATCACAGTGAGATCTTCGCGGGAAGAGAAGACAAATTCGTTTGCTTAATGGATTTAGCTCTTATGGCAATGCGCAGATTAAAATTAGAAGGCAAATTAGAAGATCAGGAAAAATCTGACGAAATCAATGCTTGTAGTATTGTAGTTCCTGTAGTAGTTGATGGTGTGGAAGAAGAATGGTTAGTAAACTTCAAAAACGAAACACACAACCACCCTACAGAAATCGAACCATTCGGTGGTGCAGCTACTTGCCTTGGCGGATGTATCCGTGACCCACTTTCAGGACGTACATATGTATACCAGGCTATGCGTGTAACAGGTGCGGCTGATCCAACTGTATCTGTTAAAGATACATTAAAAGGAAAACTTCCTCAAAAGAAACTTGTTCGTGAAGCTGCTCATGGCTACAGTTCATATGGTAACCAGATCGGTCTTGCAACAGGTGCTGTAAAAGAAATTTATCATCCAAACTACGTTGCAAAACGTATGGAAATCGGTGCAGTACTTGGTGCAGCTCCAAGAAGAGCCGTTATCCGTGAAACTTCAGATCCAGGCGATATCATCATCTTATTAGGCGGACGTACAGGACGTGACGGCTGCGGCGGTGCTACAGGTTCATCAAAGGTTCACACAGAAGAATCAATCGAAACATGTGGTGCAGAAGTACAAAAAGGTAACCCACCTACAGAACGTAAGATTCAACGTCTGTTCAGAAGAGAAGAAGTAAGTAAATTGATCAAAAAATGTAACGACTTTGGTGCAGGTGGAGTATCTGTTGCAATCGGTGAATTGGCAGATGGTCTTCAGATCAACTTAGATAAAGTACCAAAGAAATATGCAGGTCTTGACGGAACAGAAATCGCGATCTCTGAATCACAAGAACGTATGGCTGTTGTTGTGGATCCAAAAGACGTTGCAGAGTTTATGGGTTACGCAAAAGAAGAAAACTTAGAAGCAGTAGAAGTAGCTGTTGTTACAGAAGAACCAAGATTAGTATTATCATGGAGAGGCAAAGAAATCGTAAATATTTCTCGTGCATTCCTTGATACAAACGGTGCACATCAGGAAACAACAGTAGCTGTAGATATTCCAAATAAAGAAGACAGCGTTTTAGAAACAAAAGAAGTAGAAAATGTAAAAGCAAAATGGCTTGAAACACTTTCTGATTTAAACGTTTGTTCACAAAAAGGTCTTGTGGAAATGTTCGACGGTTCTATCGGAGCTGGCTCAGTATTTATGCCACACGGTGGAAAATACCAGATGACAGAGACACAGGCTATGGTAGCAAAATTACCAGTTCTCACAGGAAAATGTGATACAGTAACAATGATGAGCTTTGGTTTTGATCCATACCTTTCAAGCTGGAGCCCATACCATGGAGCTGTTTATGCAGTATTAGAATCTGTAGCAAAAATCGTTGCAAACGGTGGTGACTACAGCAAGATCCGTCTGACATTCCAGGAATACTTCAGACGTATGACAGAAGACCCATCAAGATGGAGCCAGCCATTTGCAGCACTTCTCGGTGCATATGATGTACAATTAGGTTTAGGATTACCATCAATCGGTGGAAAAGACAGTATGTCAGGTACATTCCAGGATATCGATGTACCACCAACATTAGTATCATTTGCAGTAGATGTAGCTACACAAAAAGATATTATCACACCAGAATTAAAAGCAGCAGGCAATAAATTAGTATGGATGCGTATTGAAAAAGATGCTTACGATTTACCAGTTTACGGCCAGGTAATGGATCAATACGGAAAATTCCGTGATGATATTCAAAATGGAAATATCGTATCTGCTTACACATTAGACAGACATGGTATTGCAGCAGCAGTAAGTAAGATGGCATTTGGTAATGGCATGGGTGTTAAGATTGCAGAAACAGTAGATAAAAACGATTTATTTGCACCTGCATTTGGTGACATTATCGCTGAAGTTCCAGCAGATAAAGTGGCTGATTTAACAATCAACTGCACAGTGATCGGTGAAGTAACTGCAGACGAAGCAATCACATATGGAGATATGACAATTGCATTAAACGATGCTGTATCTACATGGAAAGCTCCATTAGAAAAAGTATTTGCTACAACAGCAGGCGTTTATGAAGCAACACCAGTAGAAGAAAAATTATACAATGCAGACAGCATTTATGTATGCAAGAATAAGATTGCAAAACCAACAGTATTTATCCCTGTATTCCCAGGTACAAACTGCGAATACGACAGCAGAAAAGCATTTGAACGTGCCGGCGCAAATGTTATCACAAAAGTATTCAAAAACTTGAATGCTGATGACATTCGTGAATCTGTAGTAGAATTTGAAAAAGCAATTTCACAGGCTCAGATGATTATGTTCCCAGGTGGATTCAGTGCAGGGGATGAACCAGACGGTTCTGCGAAATTCTTTGCAACAGCATTCCAGAATGCAAAATTAAAAGAAGCGGTAGAAAAACTCTTAAACGAAAGAGATGGTCTTGCACTTGGTATCTGTAACGGATTCCAGGCACTGATCAAACTTGGTTTAGTACCATATGGTAAGATCTGTGGACAGACAGAAGGTTCACCAACTCTTACATACAACACAATCGGCCGCCATATTTCTAAGATGGTATATACAAAAGTTGTAACAAACAAATCACCATGGTTACAACAAGCTCAGCTTGGCGGAGTATATACAAACCCAGCATCACATGGTGAAGGCCGTTTCGTTGCTCCAGAAGCAGTATTAGACGAATTATTTGCAAATGGACAAGTTGCAACACAATACTGTGATTTAGCAGGAAATATCACTATGGATGAAGAATGGAATCCAAACGGTTCTTACAGAGCAATCGAAGGTATCACAAGCCCAGATGGACGTGTACTTGGTAAGATGGCTCACTCAGAACGTCGTGGAGATTCTGTTGCAATCAACATTTATGGGGAACAAGACCTCAAGATTTTCGAGTCAGGTGTAAATTATTTTAAATAAAATAGAGTGGAATCTAATTTTTTTAAAAATTGTATTGACTTTCGTACAACAGCACGTTATAATAGTGAAGTGCAAAGAGGCAATGGGGCCGTACAGAAGGTGTATTCTGTGCGGCCAATTTTATTAAAGGCCTTGCAAGTGTCTCACATAAGAACAGATAAAATACATAGAATAGATATGATGAGATGCAAGTTTTTATGTTTTAGGAGGATATAGAATATGTCATACGTTGATGAGGTAATTGAATTAGTAGTAGCAAAAAATCCAGCAGAACCTGAGTTCCATCAGGCAGTAAAAGAAGTTTTAGAATCACTCAGAGTAGTAGTGGAAGCAAACGAAGAAAAGTACAGAAAAGATGCTTTATTAGAAAGACTTGTTGAACCAGAAAGAATCGTAATGTTCCGTGTACCATGGGTAGATGACAACGGACAAGTACATGTAAACAAAGGTTACCGTGTACAATTCAACAGCGCAATCGGACCATACAAAGGAGGTCTTCGTTTACATCCATCAGTAAACTTAGGTATCATCAAATTCTTAGGTTTCGAACAAATTTTCAAAAACTCTTTAACAGGCCTTCCAATCGGTGGTGGTAAAGGTGGTTCTGATTTCGATCCTAAGGGAAAATCAGACAGAGAAATCATGGCATTCTGCCAAAGCTTTATGACAGAATTATGCAAACACATCGGTGCTGACACAGACGTTCCAGCAGGTGATATCGGAACAGGTGCAAGAGAAATCGGTTATATGTACGGACAATACAAACGTATCCGCAACGTATACGAAGGTGTACTTACAGGTAAAGGTTTAAGCTACGGCGGATCTTTAGCAAGAACACAAGCTACAGGTTACGGTTTATTATACTTCACAGACGAAATGTTAAAATTAAACGGAATCGAATTAGCTGGTAAAACAGTAGCTGTTTCTGGTTCAGGTAACGTAGCTATCTACGCAGTAGAAAAAGCAACAGAATTAGGCGCTAAAGTTGTTACAGTAAGTGATTCAAACGGTTGGGTATACGATGCAGAAGGTATCGATATCGCAGCATTAAAAGAAATCAAAGAAGTAAAACGTGCTCGTTTAACAGAATACAAGAACTACCGTCCAAACTCAGAATATCATGAAGGAAGAGGCGTATGGACAGTAAAAGTTGACATCGCTTTACCATGTGCTACACAAAACGAATTACATCTTGAAGACGCAAAAGCATTAGTAGCAAACGGTGTTATCGCAGTTGCAGAAGGTGCTAACATGCCTACAACATTAGAAGCAACACACTACTTACAAGAAAATGGTGTATTATTTGCACCAGGTAAAGCTGCAAACGCAGGTGGTGTTGCTACATCAGCTCTTGAAATGTCACAAAACAGCGAACGTTTAAGCTGGACATTCGAAGAAGTAGATGCAAAACTGAAAAACATCATGGTTAATATCTGCCACAATGCAGATGCAGCAGCTAAGAAATACGGTTTTGCTGGAAACTACGTAGTAGGTGCTAACATTGCCGGATTCGAAAAAGTTGTAGACGCTATGACAGCTCAAGGTATTGTATAGTATTTTGAATTGAATAGATAACGATAGAAAGTTCCAGAAATGATGAGTTTCTGGAACTTTTTTTGTATATAAATTTTAAGCTGATTCTCCTGAGAAGAGAATAATTTCGAAATCAGATTGATGTTCATACAGGAGAGTAAATGTTAGTATAATCGCGGGAGGTTGATTGCTTTGATTTCACTTAATCTTTTTGAACTTCGTAAATCCAGAGGAATAACACAGAGTTATTTGGCAGAAATCATAGGGGTCTCATTTCAGACTATCAGCAAATGGGAAACAGGAATGTTGAAAAATAAAATTTAAGAACTCTCATGTAAAATCATTTTATAGAAATAAAATTAGAACGGATTCAGATCCGAAGGGAGTAGAAAATGGCAACAAAAGAAGCTATAAAAAAGCAAAATATGGAGGACTTGTATCAATATCGACAATATTTAAGAAAAAATCCTCAGCTGACCTACTTGTTTGTGGAATTGACTGACCAGTGTAATCTTTCTTGTATGCATTGTGGAAGCAAATGCTCCAGCAAAAACGCGTCTCATATAGATACAGAACTTCTGTTAAAAACATTGGAAACTGTAGCACAGGATTTTGACGCGAAAAAAGTGATGATCTGTCTGACGGGAGGCGAGCCGATGCTGCATCCGGATTTCTTTAAAATTGTAGAAAGGATCAATCAGCTTGGTTTTCCATGGGGAATGACTACGAACGGTACTTTGATCGATAGAAAAATGGCTCAAAAATTGCGAGAATACAAGCTGGGAAGTGTCACATTGAGTTTGGATGGATTGAAAGAAACGCACAACTGGTTTCGAAATGCACCATACGATACTTATGAAAAGACAATTGGTGCGATTAAAGCACTTCAGGAAGCAGAAATGCCAGTCCAGGTGACTACAGTGTTTCATAAGAAAAATTTTCATGAGTTGGAAGCGATGTATCAGGAAATGATTCGTTTGAAAGTGGATTCCTGGAGAACGATCAATATCGAACCAATTGGAAGAGCATTGGAGCATGAAAATCTTATGTTGGATAAAAAGGACATGAATACCTTATTGGAATTTATTCGTGAAAAACGTTTTCGTCCAGAAGCAGAAAAACCAGAAGTTTGCTATGGATGCTCCCATTATTTGAGTACGGAATATGAAAGAGAAGTACGAGATTATTATTTTATCTGTGGTTCGGGAATTTATGTCGCAAGTATTTTGTGTAATGGAGACATTTATTCTTGTCTGGATATTGAGCGCAGACCAGAACTTGTGCAGGGAAATATCACAAAAGATAGATTTTCGGATGTTTGGTTTCAAAGATTTCAGACATTTCGTGAAGACAGGACATCAAAATGCGAGCTTTGCCAGCAATGTGACGAGAGGATGTATTGCGGCGGTGATTCTACGCACACCTGGGATTTTGAAAAGAAAAGACCGAAATTTTGTCTGAAAAATATGTAGGAGGTTATAGGATGAGTAAAGAGAAATATAACATAGCAAGATGCGAGTACTGCGGAAACTTAGTACGTTTTCAAGATGCATTTTGCGCTGTATGCGGGACAAGAAATACCGGATGGACAACGGATTACGAAGGAAAGTGCGGGAACTGTCATGCCAAGCTGGGAAGTACGGATCAATATTGTCGTGTTTGCGGAACGAAAAGAAATGAAGGTGCTTTTTTGCCATATAAAAACAGAATGGAATGTATTTATGGACCTATGCCGGTGAAGAGAATACATACGTGTAAATCCTGCGGTTATGCGTGGGAAAACAAGGTAATGATCGATTATGATAAATATTGTCCAAAATGTGGCCAGCTTGTAGAAGTGAAAGAGGAAGAATAAATAGTTAATGTCAGCTCTCATAGACGGAAAGTCTATGGGAGTTTTTGCATTTCACCCTTCTATTTCGCAACTTACTTTTCTGGTGATGTAACTTACTGCCCGGCATCTTGCAACCATTTTTTGAGATTGTTATGATACCCGCATGCAAGGTGATGGAGGTAGTTATGAGTATTATTAAAGTAGATAATCTTACAAAAATGTATCAGGATTTTGTGGCAGTAAATCATATATCGTTTGAGGTAAAGGAAGGAACCATGCTGGGATTTCTTGGTGTGAACGGCGCCGGGAAAACAACGGTGATCAATATGCTTGCAACATTGTTAAAGCCAGAGGAAGGACATGTAGAAATCTGCGGAGAATTATTGGGAAAAAACGATGCAGAGATACGAAGGAAGATAGGGATTGTATATCAGCAGAATTGTCTGGATGATATTCTAACTGTGCAGGAAAATCTGATGTGCAGAGGAATCCTTCACGGCGCATCAAAGAAAGAGGCAAAACAGCAGTGTGCAAAGCTAAGTGAAATATTAAAACTGGATGATATTATGAAGAAAAAATATAAGACGCTTTCAGGCGGGCAAAAGCGAAGATGTGAAATTGCGGCAGCGCTGATGCATACACCAAAGATTCTTTTTCTGGATGAGCCTACGACTGGTCTTGACCCGGCTACCAGACTGGATGTGTGGAAAACTGTTGAAATGCTGCAAAAGAGCGAAAAGATGACAGTATTTCTGACAACACATTATATGGAAGAGGCAGCAGGCGCAGATCAGATCATCATTATGGATCACGGCAATATTATAACTTCGGGGATTCCATTTGAACTAAAGGAGCGTTATGCGAAAGATAAATTGAAACTGTACTACAAAACAGGAGAGACAGAGACGATTCCAATGTATTCTACATTAGATGCTCTGCCGGTGCTGGAAACAATGAAAGGCAGGATAGAGGGATTTGAAGTGATTCAGGGAAATATGGATGATGTCTTTTTAAATGCGGTAGGAAAAAATCTGGATGAGGGAGGAAGAAACTAGCGATGGAACAATTTATGGCAATCACAAAACGAAACTTTAAAATTTATTTCAGAGATAAAGGAACGATATTTTTCTCAGTGTTATCGATGTTGGTGGTGATTGGGCTGATGGTATTTTTCCTTGGTGATATGAATGTGGAAAGCATCACAAGGATTCTTGGAGAATTTCCGGGCAGAGACGCAGGTGTTGATGAAAAGAACGCAGAACTTTTGGTGCTTTCGTGGACATTTGCAGGAATTATCTCTATTAACGCAGTGACGGTGACATTGGCGGCGTATTCTGTAATGATCAAGGACAGAGAATCTGGAAAATTGAATTCTATTTACACATCCCCGATCAGCCTTACTGTGATTACTGCTGGTTATGTGGCGGCGGCATGGCTTGCGTCCGTTATGGTATGTGTGCTTACATTGATCGTAACGGAACTGTATGGTGTGCTAAAAGGGCTGGAGATATTTTCTTTCGCAACACATTTACAATTACTAGGAATGATTATGATAAATTCTTTTGTATATGCTGCCTTTATGTATTTGCTGGCAATGCTGGCGAAAACAGAGGGAGCATGGAATGGTCTTGGGACAGTCATTGGAACTTTGGTTGGATTTCTGGGTGGAATCTATATTCCAATCGGTGCGCTTTCTGAGCTGATCGGAAATATGATGAAATGTACCCCGATCCTTTATGGAACAGCAATGTTTCGAAGTGTGATGACACAGGAAATTGTGGAGACAACATTTCAGGGAATCCCGGAAGAAGTAGTTTCAGAATATTGTGCTATGATGGGGATCACGCTTCAAGTTTTTGGAAAAGAAATTGGAATCACAGAAGAATGGCTGCTTCTTTTCTGTGGTATACTCTTTTTAATTATAGGTGTATGTATGTTGAAATACAGTAGAAAATCAGACAGGTAATGGGAGAAAAGGATGAAGATAACGATAGAGACACCGAAACAGGGAGAAGAAGAGGAGATTATCATTCGCTGCAATTCAATGGATGAAAAACTTTTGAATCTGATATACTCTTTAAAAACAGAGCGGGACAAATTGACCGGTTATACGGAGGATAAGATCGTGAAGCTGGTTCCAAAAGAAATTTTCTATTTTGAATCAGTTGACAACAAAGTGTTTGCATACACTGCTAACGGAGTATATGAAATTCATAAAAAATTGTATGAACTGGAAAATGATTATATGAATTCAGATTTTATGAGAGTATCTAAGTCAGCCATTGTGAATTTGGCAAAAATTGCTTATATCAGACCGATATTCAATGGGCGTTTTGAAGCAAAGCTGAAAAACAATGAGAAGATGATCATATCACGACAATATGTGACAGAACTGAAAAAGAAACTGGAAATATAGGAGGAATCTGAATGAGAAAGTTAAGTGATTTTATAAAATGGTATACATATATTACGATCAGTATTTTAATCGTATGCACGATTCAATTTGGAATCTATTGTGAGGAAATGATTCCTCTGGCTACATTGTGGCAGATCTTGTTGTCTGGATTTTTGACGACGCTGGTTACGGTTCTTTTGGTATTAACAGAGGATAATAGAAAGTGGATGAACGTGGTAAGAGGTGTTTTACATTATATTTTGCTGTGTATCATTATGATCGCGTGCGGTAACTGGTTTGGATGGTTGAATCTGGATCCTGCAGGGATTGGGATGATGGTAGGAGCAGTTGCGGTTGTATATATATTATCTTTTGGGGCGTATTATATTACAGACCTGAAACAGGCAAATGAGATCAATCAAAAATTAAAAGAAAAATATAAAGAAAACTAAAGAGCAGTATGTCGCAAACGAATATAACAGTTTGCGACATATTTTTTTGTAAGAACAGATGTTACACTCATGCTAAAGAAAGAGAGAAAGAGAGAAAGAGAGTAAAGTTTATATGAAATATGAATTTTGTTTTTATAATGAGAACTATTATTCGGATTTAATACGTCTTGCATTGTGCTCATATGAATGGGAGATTCCGGCAGTAGGACTTAGCAGAATTGAATTTTCCAATTCCTTGGGTAAGATCTTTTTAGATACACATACAGCATGGGAGAAGACTGTGGGATGCTATTTAGAGCATGGAAAGATGGTGGCATGTGTCTGGAACGAGGCGGGCTATGATGGCAATATCTATTTCTTGTTTGATTCAAAAGTACGTGCGCAGGAAGAAACGCTTCTTCTGGATATGATAAAGTTTGCAAAGACCTATGGTGCCGGATATCAGAAGGAGAACAGCAGGGTTCGGGCGGTGAATCTGCATATTCCAGAGTGGAATGATGTTTTGAGACGAGTGTGCGAAGAACATGGCTTCTGTAAAAGTGATTGGGCAGAATGTCTGAATCTATTTGATTTCCAGGAAAAACAGTATGAAGTAAATCTTCCAGAAGGGTATCGTATCATAGATGGAACTGTTTCTAATGCAGTTCAGATTGCCAATGTACACAGACACTCTTTTGGGTATGGAGCATGGGATAGAGCAACCGAATATGGTCATGAAGCATTTGAGGCAGTACGAAAGACGAAATACTATGATCCGGAATTGGAATTATGCGTACTTGATAAGGAAAATAGACCAGTAGCGATCGCAAATATATGGTATGATGAAAGTATGCCATATTGTGAATTGGAACCATTAGCAGTATGCTGGTGGGAGAGAAGAAAGGGGATCGGAACAGCAGTCCTGCATGAGGCTATGAACCGGGTTATGAGAAAATATCCGGATTGCAGGGGGATGCTTGGAGGAGATCAGCTATTTTACAAGAGTATAGGGTATAAGACGAAGGCGAAGGTATTGACTTATCATTGGGAAACGGAAGTTTTTCTCTCTTGGGAAGCTAAGTCGCTTTATATGAATTATGCAAAAGAAGTGGAGTAGGTATGAAAAATATAGATAAAGAACTGATTGATTGGGCAATTCGTAAAATTGAAAATGAGTATAAGGAAGATGTTGCACTGCTGATCGGACAGGTGGGAGGATGTAAGATACCGACGGATGAGCAGAGCATGGCGTTTGATTATTTTATTCCTGCAACAGACCAGGGCTGGCAGCTTGCACAGACTTTTATTATTGAAGATATGGGGTATGATTTGTATCCGATTACATGGGAACGATTAGAAAGAATTGCAAATATTGAAGAACCTAGAATGATTTTTGCATTTGCAAAAGGAGAAGTGTTATATGCAAAAAGCGAAGAGGATAAGCTGCGATTTGAAACATTGAAAGCAGAGATGCTGAAAAGATTACAGGATCCCAGGGTGCATTTTCCAAAAGCAGTTGAATTTGTGGAAACGGCACAGGAGATTTTTCAGACAATGTTGTTTGAGGAATCTTTATGCAGTGTTCGTAAGGCTGCAGGGGGAGTCTGCAATTTTCTTATGAATGCAATTGCGATGCTCAATGGTACATATCTGGAAAGAGGCTATATGAATCTGACGGATGATCTGCATAGAATGAAAGAATATCCACAAAGATTTGAAGAGATTTTTAGAGAAATATTGGCAGCACAGGATGTGGCATGTATTTGCGAAAAAGTATACAATCTGATTCTGATAACGAGAAATTTTATAAAAGAGAAAAGAATAGCAAGTGGAAAAAGTAATTTTGGAAAGCCGGATTATGAGGAACTGGCGATGTGGTATCGGGAGATGCGCTACACGTTTCGAAGAGTGGATTATTATGCAAAGATAAACAGTGCAGAGGACTGCTATATGCTAGGCTGTTATTTACAGATTGAGTTTGATGCAGTCAAGGATGAGTTTAATTTGGATAAGATGGAATTGATGTCATATTATAATGGCAGGGATTTATCTGGTTTTGCAAAACAGGCGGAAAGGATTGAAGCATATTTAGTGAAAATTTTGGAGGAAAATAAGGCAGCACAGAAGAGATATTCTTCGATTGAAGAATTTATCCGAGAAAATTAGGAGGTGCACATGAAGTACACGAATGCATCTCATGTACTGCCGGATGAACTGATAAAGGAAATACAGAAGTATGTAGAGGGAGAAGTACTCTATATTCCAAAAGTGAATGAGAAAAACAGATGGGGAGAAGGTTCTGGAGCCAGAAGATTTTATCGGGAACGGAATGAAAAGATACGGTCAGATTATCAAAACGGAATGAGTCTGGAAGTATTGATAGAGAAGTATCATCTGTCGGCAGATAGAATAAAGCGGATTATTTATGAAAAACAATGTTGACAAGTTGTCCAAAAAGTTATATTCTAAAGATGCTTTCAGACTTTAAAGTGTTAAACTTTAAAGTCTGAAAATATAACTTACTTGGAGGAACTTATGAAGCGAGATAATGGAAATCTGGTTGGATTCAGACCGGATATAAAGATTGTGGACTGTACACTTAGAGATGGTGGACTGGTGAATAATTTTGGATTTTCAGATGAATTTGTGAAAGACTTATACCGTACCAATATTAAGTCTGGTATCGATTATATGGAATTTGGATATAAAGCATCAAAAGAGATTTTTAGCAAAGAAGACTATGGCAAGTGAAAATTCTGTGAAGAGGAAGATATTCGTGCTGTCGTTGGTAATAATGACTTTGATTTGAAAATCGCAGTTATGGCAGACGTGGGACGAACAGATTATAAGAATGATATTTTGAAGAGAGAAGACAGTGTCATCGACATGATCCGTACAGCAACTTATATTCATCAGATTCCATCGGCAATCGAGATGATTCAGGATGCGCATGACAAGGGCTATGAGACAACAGTGAATGTCATGGCGATTTCAAAAGTGCATGAGGATGAACTGGATCATGGTCTTGCGATTTTGGCAGAGTCTGATGTCGATGTAATCTACTTGGTAGATAGTTTCGGTGCATTTTATCCAGAACAGATTCGCAGATTGACAGACAAATATATGAATATTGCGGAAAAGTACAATAAGAAAATCGGAATTCACGCACATAATAATCAGCAGTTAGCATTTGCCAATACGATTGAAGCGTTGACAAATGGTGCAAGTTTACTGGATGCGACAGTAAGTGGTATGGGACGCGGTGCAGGTAATTGTTATATGGAATCATTACTTGCTTTCCTACGAAATCCAAAATACAATTTAGTGCCAGTCATGGATTTTGTTCAGAAATATATTCAGGCAGAACGAGAAAAAGGAAACACATGGGGATATGATATTCCATACTTATTAACAGGTATCCTGAATTCTCATCCATCTTCTGCAATCAGATTTATGAAAGAAGAGAGAAAAGATTATTCGAGATTCTATCAAGAACTGTGGGATAATATGGGTTAGTAGATATATGCTTCGTGCTTATGCAGTGCGAAGCATATTTTGCCGAAGCACATTTTCATAGTGTGAAATTATGGCGAAAGAATATTGAAAAAAACGAAAAAATAAAATAAAAAAAGTGTTGACAAAAGTCGGTGTCGATTATATAATAAACAAGTCGGTTGACGAAAGAAAACACGACAAAGAGTTTGGGATCATAGCTCAGCTGGGAGAGCACCTGCCTTACAAGCAGGGGGTCACAG
>CAZUVY010000018.1:0-46294 GCA_964623905.1 uncultured Faecalimonas sp. | reverse complement strand
CAGCGTTTGTTACTGCCTGACGTTTTGCTGGTTCACCAACTAAACGTTCTCCTGTCTTTGTGAAAGCTACTACAGATGGTGTAGTTCTTGCTCCTTCTGTATTTGCGATAACTGTTGGCTGTCCACCTTCCATAACGGCTACACAGCTATTTGTTGTTCCTAAGTCAATACCAATAATTTTTCCCATGATAAAATCCTCCTAGATTTTTGAAATATTTTATATTAATTTTGTTACTTTTTAAGTTGTTTCAATCTAATTTGCTACTTTAACCATGCTGTGTCTTACGACTGAATCACGGTAAGTATATCCTTTTTGGAATTCCTCTACGACAATGTTTTCTCCAACTGTCTCATCTTCCACATGCATCACTGCGTTGTGTAAATCTGGATTGAATTCCTTTCCTACGGCTTCGATTGGCTTTACACCAAGTGTTTCGAATGTTGTCATGATCTGTTTGTAAACCATTTCCATTCCTTTTACAAAAGAATCTTCCTTGTCTTCTTCTGCTACTGTTAAAAAGCCTCTTTCAAAGTTATCTACAACTGGAAGCAGTTTTTCGATAATACTTTTTGCACCAATTTCATACATTGCTGCTTTTTCTTTTTCAGTACGTTTGCGGAAGTTATCGAACTCTGCCATCTGTCTTGTGACACGATCTGTAAGTTCCTCGATCTTTTCATCTCTTGGATCTTTCTTTGGCTTACGTCCGAAAAGTTTTTTCTTTTCCTTTGTTTCAGAAGCTTCTTCCGCGTCAGCAGTTTCTTCTACTGTCTCTTCTGTAGTCTCCTCTACAACTTCTTCTACAGCTTCTTCTACAACTTCCTCTGCTGTTTCAGTTGCTGCTTCCTGTACGCTTTGTTCTTCTGCCATATTCTTTTTCAAATTGATTGCATCCATATCTATATCTTTCAATGCAACTTTCCACCTTTCTAATGTTCTCTATGGAATATCTCATCCAACTCATTCATCAGCGTCTTCAGAGTTTTCATTACATTTTCATAATCCATTCGCTTTGGTCCTATGATACCAATTGTCCCCTGCATACCTTCACCTAATTCATAAGTGGCTGTTACCACACTGCAATCTTTCATAGACTGTATTGGTGTTTCGCTTCCGATATACACTTGAATGCCTCTGTTCTCATCATTTGAAAGTGTCTCTGTAACAATATCTTCCAAAACATGTTTTTCTTCAAATGCATTGATGATCTTCTGTGCACTTTGATTGTCGCTCAGTTCTGGATACTTGAATACGTTCGTTGCACCGCTTGTATAGATTTCCATGCCGTTATCTAATTGAATAATACTTGCAATTACATCTAATACATCGCTGATCACGCCGCTCTGTACACCAGCCTGCTCTTTCAATCGGGCTATCATTCCAAGATTGATCTGATCGATCGACATACCGTTTAGATTTGTATTGAGCAGCATATTCAGCTTCAAAAGAATCTCATTGCTCAAAGGTTCCTCCACTGTAACAATCTTGTTCTTGATGATATTCCCTTCCATCACGATCACTGCAATAATCTGGTTCTCATCCACCTGAGACAATTGAATGAATTTCAATTTGTTTCTGTTATAAGTAGGAGCCGAAACCATTGTTGCATAATTGGTACTGGATGCCAGCACCTTTGCAGCCTGCTTCAAAATCTGATCCATCTTGTCAGCCTTCTGAATCATCTGCTCACGCATCTCAACTACTTCCTGCTCTTTCTCTTCCATCAGCATATCCACGTACCATCGATATCCTTTATCAGAAGGAATACGTCCTGCCGATGTATGAGGCTGAATAATATAACCCAAATCTTCTAAATCTGCCATCTCGTTACGAATTGTAGCGGAACTTAGATTCAAATCGGTATATTTAGAAATCGTTCGTGAGCCAACCGGTTCGCCTGTATCTAAATAAGTTTTGATAATCGTCTGTAGAATCTTGGTTTTGCGATTATCTAATTCTTGATTCAGTGCCATGTCAACCTCCTTTGTTTTATTTATTAGCACTCTTTATTTTTGAGTGCTAACACCTTACGTTTATTAAGATAGCATCCTCTTTTTCATTTGTCAACCATGTTTATATATTTTTTAGAATTCTTAGGTTTTATTCACAAATTCAAAAATTCACCCCAATATTTCTGCAAATACATAATTACTGATATCAATTCCTTTTTGTGTCAGCTTCAAATAATCTTCACTTTCTGTAAGCAGACCTTCTTTTTTCATGCGAAGAATATTTTCTCCATAACATTCCTGCAGCGTTTTTCCAAACTCCTTTTTGAACTGTTCCATTGAAATCCCCTGCATTTTTCGCAGTCCCAAGAATACAAATTCCTCCATCTGCTCTGTCTTTGAAAGTTCTTCCCTGTCTTCTTGAATCTTTTCCAATTCTCCTGCATTCTCAATATAATACTGCAAATCTTCTGTATTTTTAAATCTTACATTGTTCATAAGACTTGATGCGCCAAGTCCAATCCCAAGATAATTCTTTCTCTCCCAATATCCCAGATTATGCTGACATTCTTTTCCTTCTTTTGCATAATTTGAAATCTCATACCGATGGTATCCGGCTTCATTCAATAGTTCTTCTGTACGATGATAAATCGCTCTCTCTTCTTCTTCATCCGGAAGTTCCTTTTCTCTTTCCGAATCTTCTCCGTACATTTCAAAAAATGGTGTTCCTTCTTCGATGATCAAGCTATATGCTGAAATATGTTCTGGATTCAGGCAAATAATCTTTTTCAAACTCTTCTCCCAACTCTCCATATTCTGATTCGGAATTGCAGAAATCAAATCTACGTTAATATTATTAAATCCGCACTCTCTTACCAAACGGAAACTTTCCAAAAATTCTTCATACGTGTGGATTCGTCCAAGCACTTTCAGATCTTCATTATTTGCAGACTGCAGTCCAAAACTGATTCGATTGATCCCCGCATTCTTATATGCTGTCAATTTTTCTTTTGTAACCGTACCTGGATTTGCTTCCATCGATATCTCAGCACTTTCTTCTATTTGAAACACTTCTTTTAATTTTTCTATAACTCTTGTCATCTGCGTTCCACTTAATATAGAAGGAGTTCCACCACCGAAAAAAACAGTTGTAACCGTGCTTCCCTCATTTTGTACTCTGTGTGCTTCTATTTCTTCCAACAATTTCTCTACATAGTTTTCTATCGTCTTGTCCGACGCAGGACCAGACAGGAAATCACAATATGCACACTTTCTCACACAAAATGGAATGTGAATATAAATTTCCAGTTCCTTTTTCATACTGACACACCTCAAATCTTTCCTCATAAACGAAGGCGCAGCGACTCTCATCACTACGCCTTGTCTTTATTTTTCGTCTAATTTTAATACACTCATAAATGCCTTCTGTGGAATCTCTACATTTCCAATCTGACGCATTCTCTTCTTACCTTCTTTTTGCTTTTCAAGAAGTTTTCTCTTACGTGAAATATCTCCACCATAACATTTTGCAAGCACGTCTTTACGCATCGCTTTTACAGTCTCTCTGGCAATGATCTTGCTTCCGATAGCAGCCTGAATCGGGATCTCAAATAAATGTCTTGGAATCTCATCTTTCAGCTTTTCACACATCTTACGTCCACGTTCATAAGCATTTCCGCTAAATACGATGAATGATAATGCATCGACTTCTTCCTTATTGATCAAAATATCCAGTTTTACAAGTTCTGATTTTTCGTATCCCAACATCTCATAATCAAAGGATGCATATCCTCTGGAACGAGATTTTAATGCGTCAAAGAAATCATAAATGATCTCGTTCAATGGTAAATGATAACGAAGCACAGCTCTTGTCTCTTCAATATATTCCATTCCCTGGTAAATACCACGGCGTTCCTGACACAGATCCATGATTGCTCCGATGTATTCTGAAGTCACCATGATCTCTGCTTTTACCATTGGTTCTTCCATATAATCGATTTCTGTCTGTTCTGGAAGATTTGATGGGTTTGTAAGCTCGATCATCTCACCATTTGTCTTGTGTACGCGATATACAACGCCTGGCGCTGTTGTTACCAGATCTAGATTGTATTCTCTTTCCAAACGTTCTTGAATGATCTCCAAATGTAATAATCCAAGGAAACCACAGCGGAATCCAAATCCAAGTGCGATCGATGTCTCTGGTTCAAACTGAAGTGCCGCATCATTGAGCTGCAGTTTTTCTAACGCATCACGCAGATCCTGATATTTAGAACCATCTGCCGGATACATACCACAGTAAACCATAGACTGTACTTTTTTGTAACCTGGAAGCGGTTTTTCACAAGGTCTGTCTGCATCTGTGATCGTATCACCCACACGTGTATCTTTCACATTCTTAAGGCTGGCTGTGATATAACCTACCATACCGGCACTGAGTTCCTCACATGGAATGAACTGACCTGCTCCGAAATATCCTACTTCAACAACCTCTGCAGTCGCACCAGTTGCCATCATCTTCATATTTGTACCTTTTCTGACGCTTCCTTCTTTGATTCGGCAAAATACGATAACGCCTTTATAAGAATCGTATACAGAGTCAAAGATCAATGCCTGAAGCGGTGCTTCTGGATCTCCCTCTGGTGCAGGAATCTTCTGTACGATCTGTTCCAATACTTCTTCGATATTGAGTCCCACTTTTGCAGAAATTCTAGGTGCATCTGCTGCCTCAATCCCGATCACATCTTCAATCTCCTCGATTACTCTCTCTGGCTCTGCACTTGGCAGATCGATTTTATTGATGACTGGCATAACATCCAAATTATGATCCAATGCCAGATATACATTGGCCAATGTCTGTGCTTCTACTCCCTGCGCAGCGTCTACTACTAAAATCGCACCGTCACATGCCGCAAGACTTCGAGACACTTCATAGTTGAAGTCTACATGCCCTGGTGTGTCGATTAAGTTAAAAATATATTCTTCTCCATCATTTGCTTTATATACAATACGCACAGCCTGAGCTTTAATCGTAATTCCACGTTCACGTTCCAGCTCCATATTATCCAATACCTGAGCCTGCATCTCACGGCTTGTTAAGAGCCCTGTCTTTTCAATGATGCGGTCAGCCAATGTCGACTTTCCATGGTCAATATGTGCGATAATACAAAAATTTCGTATTTTCTTTTGATCTATTGTTGCCACTTTCTTTCCTCCCGAATGCATATTATTTAAATTATAACTTATTTTTAAATTAGATTCCACTTTTATTTTGCCGAATATTTCATGATAAAGAGCTCTACACCCAAAACATCACTTAAGCGGCCGCTTTTTACACTTTCCTCGATATCGACACTTTCTTCCATGATCCCTCTGAGTTCTTTTTCAGAAAATGCCTTTGCCTGCTCCTGATATTTTCCAACCACAAACGGATGCAGTCCCGTCTTCGAAGCAATCTCTTTTCTTGCAAACCCTTTCTTATCCAGCACTTTTACTTCTAAAAGCAATTTAAACTGTCTCGCCAGTAAAAACAAAATCCTCATCGGCGGTTCTTTCAGCGCCAGCAGATCATAGTAGTAATCAAGCGCTTTTCTCTGCTTTTTGTCTGCCACCGCATTGACCATATCAAAAATCTGATTACTAATCTGCTGCGTACAGATCTCTTCCACATCTGCTATCACTATCGCATTTTTATCCAGAGTATAGCAGAATAGCTTTTCCAGCTCCTTCTGTATATTCTCCATATCTGTACCGACTTTTGCAAGAAAATGTCTTATGGTCGCTTCAGAAATCTGCTTTCCTTCTTTTTTGACACTTCCTGCGATCCAGCGGAGCAGTGTATTCTCATCCTGTCGTCCAAGCTCCACGATACGCCCTTTACTCTGGACAGCCTTATATAATTTGCCACGCTTATCTATTTCACTTTCCACAAAAACCATCGCCGTAGTTTCCGGCATCTCTTTGATATAATCTGCAAGTTCTGGTGTCGCATTTTTGAAAAATCCGGTGTCTTCCATAATAATCAATCTGCGTTCTGAGAAAAATGGAAGTGTCTCTGCCAGATCGATAATTTCTTTCACATTGACTCCTCTTCCCTCATAATACGCATAATTCATCGTATCATCCGGTGAAATCAATGCATTTCTTAATTTGTCTTTATATTGCTTTTTCAAATAGGCTTCTTCCCCATAGAGAAGATATACCTTTTTAAATTCTCCAGTCTTTAAATCTTCATTCAGACTTTTCATGCCCGCTTTCCCTTTCCTGATACTTTTTCTTTTAATAGTCTAAATGGAAGGTGAAAAAATGTCAATGTATTCCCCATCAGTTTCCAATGTAATTGCTCCCTGCTGTATTGTTTGAAAAATCCTGCAGCCTACGTTTTTCAGGCGCTCCAGCGTTTCTGTATGAGGATGCCCATAAGAATTTCCCTCCCCTGCAGAAATCAATGCAATTTCCGGCTTTATCACCTGCAGCAAAGCGTTCTGCGTCGTGTATTTAGAACCATGATGAGCTACTTTCAACACATCGTAATCTTTCCCTGCAACATTCTGCAGCAACAACTCTTCTCCTTCTTTCTCTACATCTCCAGTGCAAAGCATATCAAAATTTCCAAAAGAAACATCCAGCACCATAGAACCTGCATTTCCTTCCAGAAGCTGCTGTTCATTTCCCGGTTGTATACAGCTTATGCTAAAACCGCCTTCTGAAATCGTCTGCCCCTGCAAAAAGACCGACACCTTGATCCCTTCTTCCTGCGCCAGATACGCTAATTCCAATAATGCTTCGTCATTTTTATAATTTTCAGGTAAAAGCAGATTTTTGATCTGCACTCCCGTTTTTTGACGTTCTATCATTTCCTGTATGCCATTATAGTGATCCAAATCCCCATGAGAAACAAATACATAATCCAAACTTCCTGCTCCCTGTGATTTCAAAAAAGACTCGATCCTGTATTTTCCCACCTGACTTATATCACTGCTTCCCCCATCGATCAGATAATGTTTTCCCTGGGGGCCTTCTATATAAATACAGTCTCCCTGCCCTACATCTAGTATCGTAACCTGTATCTTCCCATTTGGGAATTCTATAAAAAGACACATCAGCATCATACCAATACCAATTACCGCCCGTTTTATTCTTTTAAGCAATGATTCCGATTTACACAGGTGAATATAAGAAATCAAAAGTACCAGAACAATATAATACAGCACCAGTTTTCATCCATCCGGTTTTCCAAATACAACGGAAGTCATGGGCATATTACTTCCTGTTTCGCATAATATTCCATATAGCCTTAGGATCAGTTCTACTGGTAATAAAATCAGTTTTCCCACACTTCTGTTTATCCCACACAAAAGACTTCCCAAAACACCCAGTCCCATCACCCAGGACATGAGTGGAATCACAAGCAAATTCCATAGGAACGAATACGTAGATATTTCATAATAAAACCAAAGTAAAACAGGGTAAAGCGTCAAATGAATTGCTATTCCCGGCATGAGACTTTTTACTACTCTCCATTTGAACGGAAAAAGTCTTTCCAGTTCTGGTTTGATCAGTAAAATTCCTACAATCGCTCCATAAGACATGTAAAATCCTGCATCCATCAGATAAAGAGGCTGCTTTAAGATCGTAACTGCCGCTGAAAATGTCAAAGCCGTAAGCATGTCATAGACACGCCCACTCATATCTGCACCAATCCGGAACAGAAGCATCACATATGCCCGTATCACAGATACCGAATCTCCTATCATCATTACATATCCTGTTAAAATGAGACACGAAAGAATCCCTGCCATACCATAAGAAATGCCTGCTTTTCGCAATATTTGATAAATACCAAGACCGATAAATGAAATATGTAATCCAGAAATCGCCAAAATGTGACTAATCCCATTCTTTTGGTATAATTCTTTGATTTCCTCTTCCATTTCTGACTTTTCACTCAAAAGAATTGCGCTTAAAATTCCTCCATGTTCTTCACTCATATTTTCCAGAATCAGTGTTTTCCATTTTTGTTTCCACTGATACAATGTCTCTTTTATTTTGTTTTCTTTTCCCGTGATACGGATAATCTCCTCACTCCATACAAATCCATAAATTCCTTTTTTGGCGTAAAATAGCCTTTGATCAAAATTTCCCGGATTTCTTGCACGTTCAAATTGTTCCAGATTTCCTCGCAGATACACATACTCTCCGATTTTGATTTCTTTCAAGCTATCATCATAGATCAATATTGGGGATTCAAAAAATGAATTGTTTTGAAATAAAATAGAATTGTTTTTTAGATATAAAACTTGATATTTTGATGTGTTTTCTTTTTTATATACCTGACCCCGAATCAAAACTTCTTTCGATTCTTTCATCTCATAAAAAATAGAAGAGGCGGGCACCTCCAGATACGATTGCCCGCCTGTGATCAGCACTATGAGACCTTGTATTCCTAAAAAGATCAGGCATAACATACATAATGGTCTTCTCTTCATCGCTATTCCTCTATCAAATCTGCTCTCCATTCCAAAGGAACTCGCAGATCTATCGTGTTCATAAACATAATATCACTGGATCCTTCTACCAGAATCTGCACCTTTGTTGCGTTTCCATTTACAATGATCGAATTTACAATGGAATAGATCGTAACTTCTGGTTTTTGATTCAATCCTCCACTTAAGAAGGAAGAATCAAAGTTTACATAACAGATTCCTTCTTTTACCGAAACACCTAATAACTTCACTGTATTCTGAATCGTACCACTTCGCTTATCAGAGCTGGTTCCTTTCATAAGCTGTTCTACGACCAGTTTTTCAATAGAAGTACTGATACTGTATTTTACATCACTTTTCTTTTCTAAAGACAGCATCGTACCATCACTATTAGCAAAATACAGCTTCAGATCTGTACTTTGAAACGATTTCAGCGTCGATCCTGTATTCTGTACAAAATCCTCCGCTCCCATCATTCCAATTACTTTTCCCTGACTGTCTTTTAACGCTTCCTCTCCAATATAGAAAGAAACAAAACTAATATCTGGAATCTGAACCAACGTCTGTACAACTGCTGCCCGAAGCATCACTTCGGTACTCTTCGGTAATTTCGAATATTCTTCACTAAAAACCAGATCAATCTTTCTGTCCTTGATCGTAAAATTCTCCACTTCGATCTTTCCTGGAATTGCAGACTGACATTCTCTGGTATCCTTCGGTGACATCATTGCATCCAAAACTTCTACTACCGCAGCCTCACCGTTTTCGGCTGAACGATAATATTCTTTCTGCACCAACTCATTTCCCTCTGCGCTCACATAATAGATGTTCATTGCTGTCCCCTCTTGTTTTGAACAGCCCATCAGCAGCATGCTACATACAAGGATGAGTATTCTCCAATCTATTGACTTTTTCATGCTTCTCCTCCTTACGTAACATAGTTGAGTGGAATTCGAATGGTAAATGTGGTTCCAACGCCCTCTTCACTATGCACTTTAATCGCTCCTCGATGCATGATCGTCGCATTTCTTGCAATCGCAAGACCAAGCCCGGTTCCACCAATCTCTCTGGAATGGGACTTGTCCACGCGATAAAATCTTTCAAAAATATGATCGATCGAATCCTGCGGAATTCCGATTCCGGTATCTGCCACTTTCACATAAAAATATTTATGGTCCGCGTTCAATGAAACCTGAACCCATCCATTCTCTTTATTATACTTAATCGCATTCTCTACCAGGTTGGAAATCGCCAGAGAAAGTTTCACTTCATCAACTTCTGCTGTAACCGGTCTGAAACTTTCAAATACCAATTCAATATTGCGCTGTGCAGCGATCGGTCTTAATCTCTTTAAAATACGCTCTACTACATCATTGATGTTTTCTGCTTTTATATTCAGATTAGAAGCGGTCTTATCCATCTTAACAAGAGAAAGCAGGTCATTGATGATTTTATTTTCTCGCTCAATCTCTTCTGTGATATCTCCCATAAATTCACGATAAATCTCAACTGGAAGATCTTCCTGTGCCAGCAGTGAATCTGCCAGAACTTTCATAGAAGTCAGCGGTGTCTTCAATTCATGTGATACATTGGAAACAAATTCCTGTCTAGAATCATCCAGTACCTTCATACGGCTGCGCATCTTATTAAATGCATCTGAAATCAGCTTTGTCTCACTATATGTATCTACATTCAGATTATCCTCAGCATATCCCGCTGTAATATCTTCAATCGATTCTGCGATCTGTTTGAATGGTCTTACCAGTCTGTTCGCCATGAAAGCACCTACCGTCAGGATCACTAAAAATAAAGCTGCATACAGTACGTTTGCAGTCATGTTCAGCACACTTAATGTATCCACAATAACGTCATTCGACATACAAAGCAAAAGCACACCTTTGACTGTTACTTTATCATTCTTCGTCTCTGTGATCGGAGTTGTGATCTCAATATAACCTGTCTTTGCATCATAGGTCGAAGTACTCGTTCCCGTAAAACATTTAAATACGTCCGGTGTTGTAATCGTCTTTCCTGCTTCTACACCAAACGTGTCCTTTACGATACGATAATCCTCATCGATGATCAGCACTCTTCCGTCATAAATATTGGACAACTGTGACAATTCTGCATTGATCACTTCTGAAATCGGATTCGTCAGATAATCTGTCGCACTTAACTGGTTGCATATGATCGTGCATTGATTCTGAATCTCTGCTGTACGCCACGACACCGCTCTGTCTTCATACTTTTGCAAAAGCGTCTCTTTGATAATAAAACAAGGGATGCTGCTTACCAAGATAAGCAGCACAATGATTCTAAAACGAAGACTCTTAAAAAAACTGTCTTTCATATTTACTTTTTTGTTAAGACTGAATTCCTTTTTGATATCTTCCTCTTTTGGTTTATTCAACTTGAAATCAAATTTTATCTTATCCTTTAAAATAGTAACCCACTCCCCACTTAGTAAATACATATTTTGGATTGCTAGGAAGCTTTTCTATCTTTTCTCTCAAACGTCGAATATGTACATCCACCGTTCTTGCATCTCCCGCATATTCATATTTCCATACGAGGTTCAATAATTGATCTCTGCTGTATACCTTATCTGGGTTTGTGGCAAGAATCTCCAATAAATCAAATTCCTTTGCAGTCAGATTGATTTCTTTGTCTTCGATAAATACACGTCTGCTTTCGCGGTCAATCTTCATATCATGCTTGATGATAAAATTGCTTTCGTCTACTTTTTCTTCTTTTTTGCCAGTACGACGGATAATTGCTTTGATTCTGGCCTTTACTTCCAGAATGTTGAATGGCTTTGTAATATAATCATCTGCGCCATACTCCAATCCCAGAATCTTATCCATGTCATCCCCTTTTGCAGTGAGCATAATGATTGGTATCTCAGAAAACTCACGAATCTGTTGACAAACCTCAAATCCGTCAAGCTTTGGAAGCATGACATCCAGCAAAATCACATCATATTCATTGTTCTTTGCTTTTTCCAATGCTTCTTCTCCATCATATGCACAATCTACTTCAAATCCTTCCTGAAGCAGACTGAATCTGATTCCTTTTACAATGAGCTTTTCATCGTCTACAACCAATACTCTTTTACCCATCTTTTCCTCCCCTTACTTAAACTGTAATGTAATCTTTTATTTTGCTAAAAAGACCTTCTTTAATCCCGGATATCTGCATGATATCCTCAATTGTCTGAAAGCCTCCATTCTCCTCACGATATTTCAAAATACTGTCCGCCTTCGACTCTCCCACTCCAGGCAGCGTCATCAATTCCTCCCGGGATGCTGTATTGAGATTGACCTTTCCCTCATCCTCAGCTTCCTTCTGTGCAGTCTCCTGCATCACTTCCTCGACAGTCGGAATATACAACTGCATCTCATCTTTGAGAATCTCTGCCTGATTGATAGAACTGGTTGCTGCATCCGCCCGAAATCCCCCCGCTTTTGCAATTGCCTCAAAAGCCCGGCTTCCCTGCGGCAGTTCGTACACACCTTCTGCTGCAACAGCACCACAGACATATACAAAAATCGTAGACTCCTTTTCTGTATCTTCCACTTCTCCACTCTCTTCTATCTCCTGAGCCTGTTTGCCTTCAAGCTCCTCTAATGAAATCAGTTCTGACTGTTTTCCAGAACACGCTGCAACGAAAAATGTAATACAGAGTATGATCAGTATTCCCCAATATTTATAGTTGTTTCTTTTTGAATTTTGTTCTCTACGCATATCTCCTCCATAGCTTCTCAAACTACAGATCCCCTCTATGCCCTAGATATTATTCATTTTATCGAATTTTATTTTAAATATCAACCCTCCCATTGAAAAATTACGATTCCGACCAAGGCGATACCGATTCCTATCACCTTTTTCCATTCAAATGGCTGTTTGTCGGCACCAAAAAGCCCAAACAATTCAATCAGATATGACACTAGAATCTGAGTTGCAATAATAAAAAGTGTTGCCTTTGCCGGACCAAGCTCCTCCATACTCTTAATCACAGTCCATGTGATCCCTGCACCAATTGCCCCTCCTAAAAGAACATATTTTGGCTCCACCTTAGCAATTGTGGCAATGCTGTCTCTTCCGGTTACGAGCCATGCAGCGATACATACCAGAAGTGCTGAAAACTGTACCCATCCATTCGACACCCACATTCCAGTCGTTTTTGTCACCTGCGTATTAAATACCCCCTGTACTGCCATGAATGCTCCGGAAAGCATTGCAATTAAAAACCCAATCATTGGAAATCCCTCCTAGAAATTACTATTATTTCTAAGTATATCCAACTGATTGGGTTTTATACGCTAAGACAATCTCTTACGAACGCTTTCTTATGCCTCTGCGATTGCTTTTTCTAATTTTTCCATCATCTCATCTACATGAACTTCTGTAATCACAAGTGGTGGAACCATACGGAGTACATTGCCGCCTGCTGAAATTACGATCAATCCATATTCCATTGCTTTTTTGATAACATCTCCAACTGGTTTCTTAAGAACGAGTCCCTGCATCAGACCTTTTCCACGTCTTGCCTCTACAAATTCTGAGTTATCCACAAGTGCATTTAATTTTTCTTCCAGATATCCACTTATTTCCTGCACATGTTCCACAATCTTTTCCTCTTCGAAAATATCAATGACTGTTTTTACTGCTGCACATACAAATGGATTTCCACCATAAGTTGTTCCGTGATCTCCTGGTACCAGCGATTTTTCTGCTACCTTTTCTGTCATAGCAAATGCTCCTACCGGCACTCCATTTCCAATTGCTTTTGCCATAGCCATGATATCTGGCTTCACACCATATCCCTGCCATGCAAACATAGAACCCGTTCTGCCCATGCCGCATTGGATCTCATCAAAGATCAATAAAATGTCATGATCGTCACAGAGTTTACGCACTCCTTTGATGAATGCTTCCTCTGCAGGATAGATACCGCCTTCACCCTGCACAGTCTCCATAATGATCGCACATGTCTTGTCTGTGATCAATGCTTCTACGCTTTCCAGATTGTTGTATTCTGCAAATTTCACACCACCGATCAATGGTTCAAATGGTGTTCTGTAATGTTCATTTCCTGTTACAGAAACTGCACCCATACTTCTTCCGTGGAAAGAATGATTCATCGCGATGAATTCGTATTTTCCACTGTTATTTGTATAAGCATATTTTCTCGCTGCCTTTAATGCACCTTCAATCGCCTCTGTACCACTGTTTGTAAAAAATACACGATCCATCTGAGCTGCATTTTTCAGCTTATCTGCTGCTTCTGCCACTGCTGGACTGTAGTATAAATTCGAAGTATGCATCAGAGTATCAATCTGATTTTTTAATGCTTCTTTATATTTTGGATGGCCATATCCTAATGAACATACTGCAATCCCTGCTGCAAAATCAAGGTATTGCTTTCCGTCTGTGTCATAAAGATATACGCCGTCACCTTTTTCTAATACGATCTGATATCGATTATATGTATGTAAGAGCGCTGCCTCTGCTGTCTCGATATAATTATTCCCCATGATAATACCTGCTTCCATCATCTTGTAAAATAGCTGTTCCGATTCCTTTGTTTGTGAAAATTTCCAATAATAAACAATGTGGAATACGACCGTCTAAAATGTGAACTCTTGATACACCGTTTTCAATTGCGTCGATACAATTTTGAAGTTTAGGCAGCATACCGCCTCCGATGTAACCATCTTCCATCAATTTTTGTGCTTCTGCAACTGTCAGCTCAGAGATCAATGTACTTGGATCTTTTGGATCTTTGTATACCCCTTCAATATCTGTAAGGAATGCTAATTTTTCTGCACCCATTGCTCTTGCAATCGCACATGCTGCATCATCTGCGTTGATATTGTATGTCTGGAAATCTTTATCCATACCAATTGGACAGATGATTGGAAGGAAGTCTTTCTTTAACAAGTCATTTAAAATCTCTGTGTTAACTTCTGTGATGTCTCCTACAAAACCGATGTCTTCGCCATCTGCATATTTCTTTTCTACTGTCAAAAGGCCGCCATCTTTTCCGCTGATTCCGATTGCACGAACGCCTAATGACTGTACTAATTGTACAAGGCTTTTGTTTACTTTTCCAAGAACCATCTCAGCTACATCCATTGTCTCTGCATCTGTCACACGAAGTCCGTTCACGAACTTTGGTTCCATTCCAAGACGTTTGATCATGCTGCTGATTTCTTTTCCACCGCCATGAACGATGATTGGTTTAAATCCAACCAATTTCAAAAGTGTAACATCTTCGATGACTCTTCTTTTTAACTCTTCATCTACCATGGCGCTTCCACCGTATTTTACTACGATGACTTTACGGTTAAATCTTTGAATATATGGGAGTGCTTCAATGAGTACTTCCGCTTTACTTAAATACTTCTCCATATTTGGATTCATAACGTCCACTCCTTCTATTACGCTGTTAGCTTCTGTAATCTGCGTTGATTTCAATATATCCGTGTGTCAGATCGCATCCCCATGCTGTTGCTTTTGCATCTCCCATTTTTACATCTGCTGTTGCAATTACAACTGGTTGTGATAAGATTTCTGTTGCTTTTTCTTCGCTGAAATCTAATGCAACTCCATTTTCTGCGATTTGAATTTTGCCTGCGCTGCTTTCAAAGAACAAGTCTACTTTTTCTGGGTCAAACTGTGCTCCTGAGTAACCCATTGCACAGATAATTCTTCCCCAGTTTGCATCGTGACCTGCGATTGCTGTTTTTGTTAAATTTGAACATGCGATTGCTTTACTTAATAAAACAGCCTGTTCTTTTGTCTCTGCACCTACGATATTTACTTCAAATAATGCTGTAGCACCTTCTCCATCACCTGCAATCTTCTTTGCAAGATATTCATTGATCACATGAAGTGCTTCAGCGAATTTTGCGTACTCTTCTGTACCTTCTACGATTTCTTCATTTTCAGCCATGCCATTTGCTAATACTAGTACAGTATCGTTTGTAGATGTATCGCCGTCTACAGAAATCATGTTGTATGTATCATTTACATCATCACTCAATGCTTTTTGAAGTGCTGATTTTGAAATCACTGCATCTGTTGTGATAAAGCTGAGCATTGTACACATGTTAGGATGGATCATACCAGAACCTTTTGCCATGCCACCGATCGTAACTGTTTTTCCGCCGATTTCAATTTCTACAGCAATTTCTTTTTCACATGTATCTGTTGTCATGATTGCCTTTGCTGCTGCATTACCAGCTTCTACTGTATCTGCTTTTGCTGCCGCTAATTTTTCCACACCTGCCTGAATTCTGTCGATTGGTAATTGCTTTCCGATCACACCTGTTGAACCAAGCAATACTGCATCTGCTGGAATTCCAAATACTTCTGCAGCTTTGTCTGCTGTAGCCTGACAATATCCATAACCTTCTGTACCTGTACAAGCATTTGCAATCCCTGAGTTCACGATCACTACCTGTGCAAATTCACTTTCTTTTACGACTTTTTGGTCCCATTTTACAGGAGCTGCTTTTGCCACATTTGTTGTAAATGTGCCTGCTGCCTTACATGGTACCTGGCTGTATACGATTGCCATGTCTGTACGACCTTTGTATTTGATCTCTGCTGCTACACCTGCTGCCTCAAATCCTTTTGCCGCTGTTACACCGCCTTTGATCTCTTTCATATCTCATTCCTCTTTTCTATCTATATTCGCTATTGATTAAACGCTGTGATATTTTCTTCATTCAACGTAAAGTCATAATAGTTCAAGTCCTCACGTTTTGTCCAGCCTATTTCATTCCAAAATGCATTTCCAATATCATTTTTTGTAAACGCGATCAGGGAAACTTTGTTAATGCCTTCTTCTTTTAAGGCTTCCATCGCTTTTACGACCATGCTTTTTCCGATGCCTCGCATACGATAATCAACATCTACACAAACGTGATAGAAACATCCACGTCTGCCATCATGACCGCATAAAATGCTGCCTACGATCTTACCATCTTCTACTGCGACTACACTTGTAGTTGGGTTTCTTTTTATGAAACGTGCCACTCCTTCTCTGGAATCATCAATGCTTCGGATTCCGAATCCTTTGATCTTCATCCATAAAGCGCGCACGCCATCATAATCTTCTATTGTCATTACTCTAATCATGTACTCTCTCCAAAACTTCCTGTGATTATGGGAACATCGGAACCAGTTCTAATCCTTCCGATTCTTTGAATCCAAACATCAGATTCATATTCTGAACTGCCTGTCCTGCTGCTCCTTTTACTAAGTTGTCAATTGCTCCCATCATAATAATGCGGTTTGTTCGTGGATCAATCTTAAAGTTGACATCCACATAATTGCTTCCTTCTACCCATTTTGTCTGTGGACAGACATCTTTATCTAATACACGGACAAATTTTTCTTCTTTATAATATTTGTCATATGCTGCTCTGACATCATCATATGTAACTCCTGGTTTTAATGTTGCATAAGCTGTTGCCAGAATTCCTCGATTCATTGGAACCAGGTGTGGTGTAAAGTTCAATACTACATTTTCTCCAGATGCATAACCAAGCTGTTCCTCAATCTCTGGTGTGTGTCTGTGTGTTGCCACACCGTATGCCTTAATATTTTCATTTACTTCACAGTAAAGATTGTCTACCTTTGCTCCTCTTCCTGCTCCGGAAGTACCTGATTTTGCATCGATGATAATTGTATTCATATCGATCAGCCCTTCTTTTGCAAGTGGATAAATTGTCAGGATAGAGCATGTTGTATAGCATCCTGGATTTGCAACCAATCTTGCTTTCTTCACATCTTCTCTGTTCACTTCACATAATCCATAAACAGCCTCTTCGATAAACTCTGGACTTTTATGTTCAATTCCATACCATTTTTCATAAGTAGCAACATCTTTAATACGGAAATCTGCGCTTAAGTCGATGATCTTTACTTTTGATAAGATTTCTTCATTTACCAAAGATGCACATAAACCTTGTGGTGTAGCAGTAAAGATTACATCCACTTCGTTTGCCAATGCTTCCATATTATCATCCAGACATTTGTCTTCCACAATCTGGAACATGTTCTGATATACTTCGTAATATTTTTTATCTACATAGCTTCGTGAGCCAAACCATTTAATTTCTACTTCTTTATGTCCTGTTAAAATTCGAACCAGCTCGTTACCTGCGTAGCCAGTTGAACCGATGATACCTGCTTTAATCATACCTATCCGTCCTTTTCCAATTTGTTATACCGCATAATTATACACTCGTGATGCATAATATTCAACACTTAAATTTCCTTTTTTATCCTTTCTGCATTTTACACAGTTTTTGTATATCTTGCAACCTTTTTTCTATAACTTTTCTATATATAAGTCTGACTCATAAATGATTATCTGTATTTTTATGCATGTTTTTAAAAATTTCTATTGATTTTATGCAAGAATAGGAGTATAGTATGCATATTGAAATTGAAAGCAAAGGCTTAGGAGGATATATATTATGAAAGAAAAAGTAGTTTTAGCATACTCAGGCGGACTTGATACAACAGCTATCATCCCTTGGTTAAAGGAAACATTTGATTATGAAGTAGTTTGCTGCTGCATCGACTGTGGACAGGGAGAAGAATTAGACGGTTTACATGAAAGAGCAAAACTTTCAGGTGCTTCTAAATTATATATTGAAGATATCGTAGATGAATTCTGTGATGATTTTATCGTTCCATGTGTACAGGCAAATGCAATTTATGAAAACAAATACTTACTCGGAACATCTATGGCACGTCCAGCTATCGCTAAGAAATTAGTTGAGATCGCAAGAAAAGAAGGCGCTGTTGCTATCTGCCACGGTGCTACTGGTAAAGGAAATGACCAGATCCGTTTCGAACTTGGTATCAAAGCACTCGCTCCAGATATTAAAGTAATCGCTCCTTGGAGAATGACAGATGTATGGACAATGCAGTCTCGTGAAGATGAAATCGAATACTGTAAAGCACACGGTATCGACTTACCATTCAGCATGAGCCAGAGCTACAGCCGTGACCGTAACTTATGGCACATCAGCCACGAAGGTCTTGAATTGGAAGATCCATCACAAGAACCAAACTACGATCACTTATTAGTGCTTACTGTTTCACCTGAAAAAGCTCCTGATGAACCAGAATACGTAACAATGACATTTGAAAAAGGGGTTCCAACAAGTGTAAACGGTGAAAAAATGAAAGTTTCTGACATCATCAAGAAATTAAATGAACTTGGTGGAAAACATGGTATTGGTATCGTTGATATCGTTGAAAACCGTGTAGTTGGTATGAAATCTCGTGGTGTATATGAAACTCCAGGTGGAACAATCCTTATGGAAGCTCACCAACAATTGGAAGAATTAGTATTAGACCGTGCTACATATGAAGTAAAGAAAGATATGGGTAACAAACTTGCTCAGATCGTATACGAAGGAAAATGGTTCACACCACTTCGTGAAGCAGTTCAGGCATTCGTAGAATCTACACAAGAATATGTAACTGGTGAAGTTAAATTCAAACTTTACAAAGGAAACATCACAAAAGCTGGTACAACTTCTCCATATTCATTATATAGCGAAGAATTAGCAAGTTTCACAACTGGTGAATTATACGATCACCACGATGCAGATGGATTTATCACATTATTTGGACTTCCATTAAAAGTTCGTGCAATGAAATTAGCTGAAGCAAAAGCAAATCAAAAATAAGAATTTGGATTTGTAAACAGAAAATCCACACAAATATAATGCTGACAAGCTACTTAACCGCTTGTCAGCATTTTTAATTGTTCTTATCAAAATTTTCCTACAGTACTTCTTTCATTACTCGCATCGCATTTTTATGCCAGAATTTTTCAATCTGACTGTCATTAAATTTTCGTTTTTTCAGAGCCTCATAAAGATAAGGAATCTCACCCAAATGTTTAATATCCAGCTCTCCATCGTCAAATCCATCGAAATCCGTTCCCATAGCCACAAAATCTTCTCCACCGACATAATACAGATGCTCAATATGACGAATCAGGTCATCGATCGTTGCTTTTCCATTTTCATTTAAGAAATATGGATAAAAATTAATTCCAGAAACTCCGCCCTTCTCTGCCAGTGCGCGAATCATCTCATCCGTGAGGTTTCGCTGATGATTACACAACGTTCTCGCATTCGAATGTGATGCAATGACGGGCTTCTTGCTATATTTTATGGTATCCCAAAATCCACCGTCTGATAAATGAGACACATCCACGATCATCCCCAACTCATTCATGCGCTCTACCACTTCGATCCCAAAAGGCTTGAGTCCTTGATTCATTACATTTGCATCTTTACTGTTTGGAAATCCAAGGCAGTTCTCTTCATTCCATGTAAGTGTGATCAGACGGATTCCCTGGCGATACAACTCTTCCAGATTTTCCATCTTTCCATCGATCACGCCGCCCTCTTCTACCGTCAATATGGCAGACATTTTTCCTGCCTGTTCATTTTGCATCATTTCATCAAAACTTGTTGTCAATACGATTTCTTCTGGATACTTTGCAAATTCTTCTTTGGCACGCGCGATCATTTTGAGCGCATGCTGGTATCCTTGGGCAAATCGGTCGTTTCCCTGAAATCTCTTCATATAAATAAAGCAGGCAAAAAATTGTGCCATGCTGTCTGCCTGTCTCATTTTTTCAAGGTCAACGCAAAGTGCATTCTTTTTCAAATTCACATTTTCACCGTGCATCAGCCCCAAAACAGTATCACAGTGCATATCAATTAATCTCATTTTTTTCCATCTCCCTGCATAAATTCTATTATTCTAGTCTACCCTATTCTAAAAAGGATGTATATATGAAAACAAAAATTGGAATCATAATTTGCGGTATTACCGATAACAAACAATTTGTCAGTGATGCTTATATTCAGGCAGTCAAGGCTGCCGGAGGACTTCCGCTGATCCTTCCTCTGGTAAAATCAAAAACTGTCATTCAGGACTATGCTTCGCTCTGTGATGGTTTCCTGTTTTGCGGCGGAGGCGATATCACACCTCTTCTTTTTGGTCAGGAACCTTCTGCTGGAATTGGTAAAACCGACATCACACTGGATTTATTTCAAATTCGTCTGATGAAAGTCGTTCTGGAACATCAAAAACCGGTACTGGCTATCTGCCGTGGAATGCAGATCATGAATGTTGCCTGTGGCGGGACGATTTACCAGGATCTAAATAACGTAGATTTTGAAGTCATCAATCATATGCAAAACAGCCTCTCACGCAGAGATGTCAGCCATAAAGTTTTTTTCGCGCCTAAAACCAGACTGAATCGTTTTCTGGGTGATTTTGCATATACCAACAGCTTCCATCATCAGGCTGTCCATCATTTAGGTCAAGGTCTCATTGCTTCCGGGACTACTGGAGATGATATCATCGAAGCGATTGAAATGCCATCACACCCCTTCGCAGTTGGAGTGCAATGGCACCCTGAAAGCATGCTTTCTGCTGCTCCGAATATGAAACAACTGTTCCATGCACTGGTTCATCACGCTGCACCTCCCCAATAAAACACAAGCATAACAAAGAGCAGGATGTCTGCTTTGACGTACTCCTGCTCTCAATCCTGTCTTCTATGAAATTACTCTTTTACTAGAACACCTTCGTAGTCCACTTTGTACAGTCCCAAACTTCATTTACCACATCACGGTAAAATTCTGGTTCGTGGCAAATCAAAAGCACGCTTCCTTTGTATTCCAAAAGTGCACGTTTTAATTCCTCTTTTGCGTCCACATCCAAATGGTTTGTAGGTTCGTCCAAAAGCAAAATGTTCGTCTCACGATTGATCAGCTTACAAAGACGCACTTTTGCCTGTTCACCACCACTAAGTACTCTTACCTGACTTTCGATATGTTTTGTAGTCAGACCGCATTTTGCAAGTGCAGAACGTACTTCGTATTGCGTAAACGATGGGAATTCTTTCCAAATCTCATCAATACATGTCGTTGCATTGTTCGGAGCACCTTCTTGCTCAAAGTAACCGATCATAAGATTTTCTCCCAATTCTACGGAACCTTTCAGTGGCTCGATTAGTCCTAAGATACTTTTCAGAAGTGTTGTTTTTCCAATACCATTTGCTCCAACCAACGCAATCTTCTGTCCGCGTTCCATCGAAATCGATAATGGTTTTGAAAGTGGTTCATCGTAACCGATCACCAAATCTTTTGTCTCAAAAATGTATCTTCCTGGTGTTCTTCCGACTTTGAAATTGAACTCTGGCTTTGGTCTTTCTGCTGCCAATTCAATTACTTCCATTTTATCAAGTTTCTTTTGTCTTGACATCGCCATATTTCTTGTTGAAACACGCGCTTTATTTCTTGCAACAAAATCTTTCAGTTCATTGATTTCCTGCTGCTGACGCTTATATGCTGCTTCTAACTGTGATTTTTTCACCGCATACACTTCCTGGAAATGATCATAGTCACCAACATAGCGGTTCAGTTCTTGATTTTCCATGTGGTAAATAATATTGATTACCTCGTTTAAGAATGGAATATCGTGTGAAATCAGTACAAATGCATTTTCATACTCAATCAGATAACGCTTGAGCCATGCAATGTGTTCTTCGTCTAAATAGTTCGTAGGCTCGTCCAAAAGTAAAATGTCTGGCTTTTCCAAAAGAAGTTTTGCTAATAATACTTTTGTTCTTTGACCGCCGCTTAGATCTGTCACGTCACGTTCCAGTCCGATGTCCAAAAGACCGAGCGCACGCGCAACTTCTTCTACTTTGGAGTCAATGATATAAAAATCGTGTTGATCTAACAAATCCTGGATTGTTCCAGTCTCTTCCATAAGACGATCCATTTCTTCTGGAGACGCATCCCCCATTGCTTCGAACATGCGATTCATCTCTTCTTCCATTTCAAACAAGTACGCAAACGCACCTTTTAAGACGTCGCGAATTGTCATCCCCTTTTCAAGTACAGCATGCTGATCAAGATATCCGACTCTGACATTTTTTGCCCACTCGATTTTTCCTTCATCCGGCTGTAATTTGCCTGTTACAATATTTAAGAATGTAGACTTCCCTTCCCCATTGGCACCCACAAGCCCAATGTGTTCGCCTTTTAATAATCGGAAAGAAACATCTCCAAAAATCGCACGGTCTCCAAAACCGTGTGATAAATGTTCAACATTTAATATACTCATGATAAACTCCTTCAAAACATAGTCTGAGAGTATTTTAACGTGAAAACAAGGCATAGTCAAACTGAATTTGCTTTCTATTTACATCTGCCTCTGCATATACGACAGCCTGTTCTGCCACAGTGTTGTCCATACTTCCAAGCCTCATCATATTTCTTCCAATTTCATTTAACTGCATTTCTTATTTCACACTCTCTATTCTCGTTTTTGACAATGTCGCCCCATCTTTCTGAAAATTCTAACTAAATTATATCAATCTGTGAAACTGTGCACAAGCAAAAGGGCTATAGCATCTGTGATTTTCATCACCAATACTACAGCCCGACCTATTCTTACCCGTTCTCTTTTATGTAATCCTGTATCCACCTGATTCTTAGCATTTATAAATCCGTTGTCCGATCCGTCCTGCTGCATCCTGCAAAAATGCAAGTGCCACAGTCTGATATGGAAATATAATATAACTGCCTCCTTCAATCTCTATTGCTGCGACACAGATTCCATTTGTCTTCCACTTATCATCTAAAACATGACACCATTCTCTGATATCGCCTTCATCACGCAGCCACTCCTGTAAAACCGGAAGTTTTTCTGACTGAACCAATAATGTCTTCTTAATAAAATATACAAATCCTTCTTTTCCACATTTCCAGTTCAGTTCACAAACATAACCATGATGAACTAAAACATCCACCAAAGTAAGCCATCGAATATTGTCTGTGTTATCCGAATTCTTCACGCCTCGCGCTTCATAATGCTCGCAATGTTTTTTGAAATATCTTCCTGTATCTGAGATACACTCTTCTATCTCAGCAATCACCGTACTGTCGTCATATGAAATAGATGCGGCAATATTCAAAAGCAACTTTTCATCACTTTTTTCTTCCTGGGGCACTGTCTGTTTTTTCCTGAATCTGTCCAATATTCCCATAAGCTCCCTCCATTCATAATCACTCTTTGTTATAATTTTAGCAACAGATATTTATGAATACAATGGATAGAATCTTATAACATTCTTAAGTTTTTGTGAACTTTTTCCAACCGAGCCAAAATAAACCAGATTTACTTTATATTATATTTTTTATAATACTCGTCCCTGATACTCTTGTCTGTTGCAACCTGCTTTATTACATCTGTCAGCCCTTCATTTAATATCATGATCAATTTGCTCATTCTTTCTTCACCAATTGCTTCTCCGCGTGCTCCAGCTTCTTCTGCGCCCTCTTCTCTTAATCCCTGCTCATATAATTCTCTGTTAAATGTTGATAATAACAATTCCAACACCTCCGACTTTTGTTCTGTCAGAATATCTGCAAGAATCCCTTCCTTAATACACTCTTCCATTGCATACGTAATCGCCACTTCCAGATTTGCAACACTTTCTACCGTGTATTTTCGAACACGTGCAATAAAAATTGCATATTCTTTTAATCGCTCACACTTTTCCATTAGCTTCTTATTATGCCCATAATTGATATTCAACATACGTGCTTCACATTCCAGACTTCCACTAACATATCTTTCTTTTCCATTTGACTGGAATGCCTCTGATAATAACTGAATCTGCTCATCTGGCTGTTCTTTTGTCCCATTATAAAAAACAATGTATTGTGGAATTGGAATTTTCTGAAGTCTGGTTCCATAAATATTTAAGTTATACTTTGCAATATATTTACTGTACAACTGTGCAAAATACAGTAATCCCCGCAGAGGCATATTGGGGTTATATGTACTTTGATGCTCATATAAATTCATATTACAATCGAACAAAAATGATGCATCATTTTTCATGGATACATAAACTACATTTTCCAATGTATTTACTTCCAGATCATCCACATTTTGATACTGAGTATCATTCACACTGTTATATAGATCCAGCAAATCTTTCTTTTTCTCAAATGCTTTACAAAACAGAGTGCTTTTATGCTGTCGGTTTCCTTTTAGATATTCTTGATATTCTTTCTGTTCCATTCTTTTCCTCCTTATTGTACCATGTTTTGTTTTTTCAAAAAAGACGTAAATAAGGATTTTTTAATTCATAGGCATCCTCTCCCTGCTGTTCATTTTCTTTTGTTCAAACACTGAAATAAATTGGCGATCTGCCCAGATTAATTAGAAAATTAGAAATTATTTGAATGTTTGGACTTTGATTATAATATGCCTCCCGCAACTATGCCAACCCTTGATTTTACAACCCTAAAATAGCTTCTCGGGAACCAATTTCGTGCAAATAAAAAGCTGAGGACTCACACTAAACAGTGAACCACTCAGCTTCTTTTCTTTTTTACTATTTTCTCACAAATCCAAGATATCTTGTTCCCTGGAATGATAAATCTCCATAGTCTCCTTCTACCAGCATGCCATATTCCATTCCATTTACGCAAAATTCCATTCGGTCACCACTTTCTACCTGAAATGTCACATAATATGTAGTCGAATGTGATACATGATTGTCATGGTGATGATGACTTACGTTCTGCCTTTTCGAAACTACTGTCGCATCTACTGTAAGTCTTGGCGATTGGTTATTTTTATTCCACTGCGAAATTCCTCTTATAAAAGTAAAAATAAATACTCCCATCACCAGAACAAACATAATAGAAAACATAATATCAAATCCACCAAAGAAAAATCCCATCATAAGCACCTCATTTCCTCTTGTTGTAATATCTAATCAACGCCATTATAGCATACCCTTATGCGAAATCCAAGAATCGGAAAATCATTCTCCAATATGCCTCTCTTGTGCGTTTGCTTCCATTGAATATCTCATGTTTACATTTTGGCACCCGCACCAGCTTTGCTTTTCGATTTCCTTCTTCTCTCAGCCTTAAAATAAATTGAATCTGTGCCTTATTAGAAACCAGATGTTCATATTCTGCCTGAAACAACAATACTGGAATCTGAACACGCCCTGGTGATTCTTTTTTCAGATAACGATTCAGCTTGTCCGCTGCACGAAGCCAGCCGTAAGAAGCACCATTTGTCTGAAAGAGCGGTTCTTTTGCTTTGATCTCTTGGTAATAATCGTTTTGATCTTCCCGCATAGAAGACGTTCTCTCCAGCGGCTTTGGTCCCGTGTATGGACCATATCCCACCACATATTCCTTTGCCTTTCCAGCGATACAGGCTGATCTCACCATGGTTCTTACTTCATGCCATGGAACCCCTTTCACATATGGACGAATCATCGGTGAAGACAAAATGACTTTCTGGAATAAATCCGGCTCCTTTGTAACCACCGCTGCGGCAATTCCACCACCCATAGAATGGCCAAATAAATACATCGGAAGTTTTGGGTTCTCTTTTCTCGCATAATGTGAAAAACATAGAAAATCATCCACATATCTTTGATAATCATCCACATATACCATGGACAAATCTTCCACCAATCGATAACTTCTTCCATGTCCGCAGTGTTCTATAAAATACACACTATAATTGATATCCAGAAAACGATAAATGACCTCTTTATATTTCTCTTCATTTTCAGTAAATCCATGTGCGATCAACACAATCCCCTTCGGATTCGGCTTACGAAAACTGAGACAATACAATTTTTTTCCTTCTTCACGTTCCAAATAAAACTGTCTGCGATATTGCCATAAATACGGTTCAATCACAAGCTGCATATTTGTTCGATAATCTGTCACTCTAACCTCTCCTTTATCATTTTGATTTCCTCTCCATGCCCTTCATCGTCAAGCGGTGTCTCAAGATAGATTGGAATCCCCTGTAACTTTGAATGCCGAAGTACCTGCAGTAATGCTTCCTTTCCAATCTCACCGTCTCCAATTGTCGCATGTCTGTCTTTATGAGCTCCAAAAGGCATCATGCTGTCATTTAAATGAATCGCTTTTAATAAATTCAGACCAAGTATTTCATCAAATTGTTTTAATACACCATCCAGATCATTTACAATATCATACCCTGCCGAAAAAACATGGCAGGTATCGAAACAGACTCCGATTCTTTCAGGATAGTTCACTCCATCACGGATTGCACGCAGTTCCTCAAATGTGACTCCGATTTCTGTTCCTTTTCCTGACATCGTTTCAAGTAAAACTGTAATATTTTCTCTCCCGGTCAGCGCCTGATTCAGTCCATTTATAATATTTTGAATTCCTGATCTTGCGCCAATCCCCGTATGACTTCCCGGATGAAATACCATATACTCAACTCCGAGTGCATCCATTCGCGCAATGTCTTCGCGTATCACCATACAAGCAAAGTCATAAACTTTCTCCTGTGCACTGGCCAGATTGAGTGTGTACGGTGCATGAGCCAAAAGTGGTCCAAACTGATTCTCTTTTCGTATCTTCTGAAAAGCATTTATCTCTTTCTCGCTGTATACTTTAAAACTGGATCCTCTTGGATTGCGGCTGAAAAACTGCATCGTATTTGCACCGATCTTCACCGTATCTTGTGCCGCCTTATCCAGTCCTTTTGCCACTGACATATGTGCTCCGATTACAAGCATCACTCATCCTCCTCTATTCCATCTCCATAAAATACATTCTCGAATCAAAATCCTGAAAATATCTTGTTTCGTTATTATATCCTGTTCCTGCAAATGCCTGCTTTAATCGCACTCCATTATGCATTAAAACGCCTCCATAAACGTGATACTCCTCAATCTCACCATCCAGCTTGACCAATTTTGCAGCAACATTATGTATCACCGAATCCTGCTTAATATGAATTGGTGCGATCATGTTCACCAGTCCACCGAAGTTCTTAATATTATACTTCAAAGCCTGATTATAAAAATGATACTTCTGATGTGATTCCAGACCCTTCGCCTGATAATACTGATAAGCCGTATTTGGCACCACCATTTTCTGCACAATAGCACCTACCGCTCTACTCTTATCTTTTGATACACATGTCCACTCTGTGAGATTGCCGTCCCCGTTTCTTAAAGCACTGATCTCACCATCAAATGTTCTTCCTCTGTAAAATGTACCAAACTGGAACACTTCTCTCCATTCTTTATAATTTGAAATCTGAGTTCGGATCGCATCCAGTTCTTCTTTTTTCATCTCACACAGATTGCATTCATATCCCAGAAGTCCAAACGCAGCCACATTGAAACGCGTCTCCAGTGGAGTATTGCGAAGCGTCTGGTGATTCGGGCAGGCCGAAACATGGGCACTTATCGTAGATAACGGATAACCATAGCTGTAGCCATTCTGGATTTCAGTACGGCACATGGCATCTGTATCATCACTGGCCCAAATCTGAGGAAAATAACATAAAATGCCCAGATCAAAACGATTTCCTCCAGAAGCACATCCTTCAAATAGTATGTGCGGAAACTTCTCTGTCAATTCTTTCATACAGCGATAAAGTCCCATCACATAACGATGGAATACTTCCCCCTGCTGCTCTGGTTTCAGATTTTTGGAATATACATCTGAGAAAATACGGTTCATATCCCATTTTACATACGAAATCTCAGCCGATGAAAACACCTTGCTCATGGCTTCAATTACATAATCCTGCACTTCCACATTTGTCAGATCCAGGATTCTCTGATTGCGTCCCTCCGAATGTGATTTTCCCGGTATCTCAAGCGTCCAATCTGGATGATTGCGATAAAGATTACTATTTACATTTACCATTTCTGGCTCTACCCAAATTCCAAACTCCAATCCCAGACCTCGGATCTTCCGTGCAAGTCTTTCTACGCCTCCCGGCAGCTTTTCTGTATTGACCTCCCAGTCACCAAGCGCCTGCGTATCATCGTTTCGAGTTCCAAACCAGCCATCATCCATGACAAACAATTCAATTCCGACTTTCTTTGCTTCTTTTGCAAGATTTAAAAGCTTGCTCTCATTAATTTTAAAATATGCTGCCTCCCGGCTATTTAACAGCACTGGTCTTACTTTCTTCTTCCATTCCCCTCTGACAATATGCTCTCTTACAAACGCATGCATATGCTGGCTCATCCCATTGTATCCTTTATGAGAATATGTCATCACTGCTTCCGGTGCTTCTAATGCTTCTCCCGGCATCAGGTTCCATAAAAATGACTGCGGATTGATCCCTGTAACAAATCTGGTCTTTCCATAGCCACTTACTTCCACCGCTTCATAATGATTTCCACTATAGATGAGGTTAAATCCATAGCAATCTCCATAATCTTCCGTTGTATGCTCTCTGCTTAACATAACAAATGGATTCGCCCTGTTGGAACTGACACCTGCATAAGCCGCATTCACATATTTTCTTCATCATACGAACCTGGAAGCGTCTCAAACGCTTCTTTTCCAGTAGTTACTTCCGCCTTTTCATATAAAAAATCAGAAGTGATACTTCCATCTTCATGTACGACTTCCAAAAATGGTTCACGAATATCTCCCTTTCCATAAGAAGACATTTCCAGACACATATCTTCCAGCGCCACATGTTTCTGTTTGTCATCATAATAGATCGCACATCCCGGTGCAAACGCATGCTTCTCCTTCATTGCCTGCACGGAATCTTCGTCTATTTTTATTTTCTTTCCATAATATAAATGTTCCAGATGTCCTGTTTCTGTAACGCAAAACGCATAGGTCGTGTTCTGCGTAGAAAGCTTAAAAATTGGTGTTTTATTTGTACTCATAATCGAATTTCCTCTTTTTCTTAATTACAAATATTTTACCATACTTAGCTAACGCAAACAAACCTATGCGTCTAATTTTAATTCAATTCCAATTCAGCCGAGAAAGAAACATCTATCTCTTTTCCAAGTATCTCCGTGCTGCCTTCGCAGCCAATCTTCATCTCACAAAATTCCTCTTTTTCTACCACAAGCTGTATACTTCCAGAATCCAGGATCAGCTCCAGCTCTGCTGCCTCTGGCGCGATCGCGGTTACTAGATTTTTCATACCTTCTTCGTCTAAAATCAAGGTATAAATATAATTTTCACCACTTTCTGAACAGTTAAACGTTCCATTCAAGCAGACCTGATAAGCAATTTCCAATAAACTTTCCGGAATTGTCGCTGCTTCTTGCGTTGAAATTTCAGAATTTCCGCTTTCATTAATTGAGATTGGTCCACAATCCGCTGAAAAGCTCCATTTCATTTCTGTCTGTTCTTCTTTTTCCAGATTCATCCAGGCAAACAACAATCGAAACATATCCTGATTCAATTCACCAACAACTTCATAACTGTCCGCCTTGATTGCGTCTTGCACAAGCTGTGGAATGTCATACGATTCTTCTATTTCTTTTACAACCAATTCTGCTGAAACTGTGATCGTGGTTTTTGCAGAATCATTCAGCGCCCCTGTGGAATTGAAACGGATTTCCTTCAATTCCTCATTTTCTTCCATAAGTTCTACATTTAAAGTCTGAGTCTCCGACAATTCAAGTGCAAGAGACGGTACCAAAATTTCCAGGATTTCTTTTGCATCCTCCTGCTTTATAGAAATCTGGTGTACTTTCTGACTTCCTTCGGATGAAGTTTTGATTTCCACTGCCTGATACAGCGTCACTAACTGACTTAACAGTTTCGTATATTCCGGTGTCAATTCGCTTACCGAATATGCTTTCCCATTTTCCAGAAAGATCACATCATCACAAAAATACAATGGAATTCCCATCTGCTCTATGCAAACTACTCTCTTTTCATCAATTTCCGTTGCATTTACATGTACTTCTGTCTCCAGATGTTTTGTATCAAGATCTGTCTGTACCTTTAATTCCATTGAGATTTCAGATTGATTTGCATAATCCTGAATTAAATGATATACATCTACTCCCTTTTTAAAATACGAAACAAACAGCAGCAATGCAATTAAAACAATGGCTGCAAATATACCAATAAAAATCATACATTTTTTAGAAAGGATTGGCAGCCTCTTCTTTTTAATGATTAAAAACAATACTCCACCGAGCAATATCAAGCTAACCAGAACGAGCAGCCATACCCACCAGGCTGTATAAGTTGAAATTGCTGCAAGTTCTAAATGATTTCCTGTTGCTGAAAAAACAAAATAGCTTCCCACCATTTCACCTTCTACTTTTTCCCAATTTTCTCCATCTTTCATGTACAGATAATAGCTTCTCATCTTACCTTCTAATGGCAGATAACGGATTTGCCGCGTTTCCTCACCATCTTCCGGTATGTCAATAGACCATTCTTCCACAACCTGACGACCTTTCAGTCTGTCCAGCCAGGTTCTGTCCTTTTTATATAATTGTTCTTGTGATTCAATCGTAACAGAATCTGTATCTTCAAACGCCCCTTCGATCAGGAAAATATTTCTTCCATCTTTTCGTACTTCTTCACTGGCTAAAGCTGTTTTATTTTTACTGTAAACTGCATTTACGATCGTATCGCACTGCAAATTTTCAAGCACAGATTTCTCCCATTTTGCATAATAGCCTTCTTTTTCTGGAATTTCTGGATACACACTTTCTTCAAAAGTTGCTCCATATTCAAATGGAACACTTTTTACCACCTGATCCTCGATCACAAAGGATAATGTAAATGTTTTCATTTCTTCTGGAAGATTTTGTACTTTTTCCAGTTTTTCATAGGTAATCGGCATAGCTCTTCCGGCATAACTGATCTGATTGATTCCAGCCAGTTCCTCTGATACAAAATAATTTTCCAGAAATTTTCCTGCGTCCGCTCCTGAAATTGCACCTACATATTGTTCTCCTTCTTCAATACTGACCAATGCATAACATCCGGAAACAGTACTTCCAGAGCCAGACAGATCCTCTGTCACACCACTTCCTATGATTCCTCCAATGTACTGGCTTCCCTGAATCGTACATTTTGCAAAAGAATTTTGGATCGTGCCACCAGCAAGACCTGCAATTCCGCCTACGTAATCTCCAGTTTCACTTTGCGCCTTTCCAAAACCGTTACACGATGTGATAAGTCCCAGATCCATACGTCCACAGATATTTCCAGCATAATTCTTCTTTGAAACAATTTTTCCGGTATTTTCACAATTTTGAATAATTGCTTTTAATTCATACGCCTTCCTGTTCGCACCGGAAATGTCTGCCGTTACATCATCTTCTGGATCAAGTTCATATTCAATTGCCATCGCACCAACGATTCCGCCTACATTCAGAGCTCCCTGTACGTTTCCTAAATTCGTACACTGAAACATTTTCCCCTCAATTACCGAGTCAATATTCTTTTCAGAAGCATCTGTTACTACATCTCCTGTAGACGTATTTCCCAATTCAAATATGGTACTTGATATTGTATCAATCTGATCCCCAATGGATCTTAGATCGCTGGTAAGTGATCCGGCTGTTCCAGCTATTTCATTATTCAGAAGCTTCATCTGACCGGACATCCCACTGACTGCTGCAGAAAGCTGACCAAGCGAAGTAGACAGATTGATCTGTGCAGAGGTATCAATCGTTCCTCCTGCCTCTGTTTCTCCCTCCCCTTCGATTCCAGGTGGAGTAATGGTCAATTCGCCATCCTCTATATCTATGCCTGGAGGTACAAACGTAATACTTCCATTTCCACTTGCTCCTGCATTTCCAGTAATATTCCCTTCTAAGGAAGCCTGTGATTCTATCTCACTCACAACATCTGATACACTATCAATATAATCTGCAATCTGATTCAAACGATTTGTGATCGTGGAAACTCCGGACTCACTGTTATCCAAAGTATGGTCAATCTGGTCTTCAAGCGCATCTAACTGGTTTTTCAGTTTCGAAAGACTGTCTTCCGAAATGCTGATTGCAATATATGGCTCTGCCTGCCCGATGATACCGCCAATATCTTTTCGTCCAAATATTTCTGCACTATTGGTACAGTTTTGTATATAGCCGCAGTTTCGTCCTGCGATACCGCCTACATTGTATCCCACATGCTGATATCCGATTGTTCCCTCATTTTTACAGTTCTGAATTGCTCCTGAAGAATATCCTGCGATTCCACCTGTATCCATCGAAACACCGATGATCTCCTGTGACTCCAGATTCGCCAGATCCAGCGAAAAATCGAAACTGAGATCTGCTACATTCAATGCTTGATCTGCTCCCGAAGTATTTACAAGTGCATTGTTATTGCAATTGGAAATGATTCCAAGATTGTATCCTGCAATCCCCCCTGTCCTTTGATTTCCTTCTACTACACCCGCTGTTCTGCAGTTCTCAATTTTTCCTGTAACAGCATTAATTCCGGCAATGGCTCCCGTATTTTGTTTTCCTGTAATTTCTCCAGTAAAGCTGCAATTGGTAATGGTTCCATTATTTTCACCGACAATACCCCCAACGTTCTGTCCATCTCCGAATGGATCTACCGTCCCAATGATATTCAGGTCTTTTATAACTGCATCTTTCTGAAGAATGCGGAAGAAACCTGTCGGAGCTGTTCCCTGCGTAATTGTAACATCAGAGATTGTATGACCATTTCCATCAAATGTTCCCCCAAAGGTCGCAATTGACGCAAACTCTACATTTTTCAAAGAAAGATCTGACTGAAGAATCACTGTCTTTCCTTGTGACCATGTATCAAGAGAACAGTTCTTGGCAAATTGCACCAAATCCTGCACCGTTTTTATCTCTACCACATCATCCCCTGCCACGGACGGAAGTATGATCTGAAAACTAAGCATCAGCACTAACAGAAACGCTGCTATCCTATGAAACTGTTTCTTCATCTTCTTTGCCTTCTTTCTCATTTCCTGTGATCATCTTGATCGCACTTGAAACTTCAAATGTTGTGCGATCCACTATTTTTTCACCTACTAAAAGGATCTGCGGCAATACAAACATAACCAGAATCATCGAGATGATCGTACCTCGTCCAATACTCTGTCCGATTCCTACGATTGCGGCTTCCGATGTCATTCTTCCGATCAAAATACCCGCAACAGCTAAGATTGTTCCTGATGTAATAATTGTTGGGAACGCAAAATTCATGGTTTCTATAATTGCGTCTTTCTTTGATTTTTTATCTTTTATTTCCATAAATCTTCCGGCAATTACAATTGCATAATCAATATTTGCCCCCATTTGGATGGATGAAACCACCAGATAACTCATAAAAAAGATCGGTTCATTCATAATAGCCGGGAACGAGAAGTTGATCCAGATACTTCCTTGAATTACCAAAATCAAAAGTACTGGCATCGCTGCTGATTTAAATGTAAATAAAAGTACTACCATAACGATCAGAATTGACACAATGCTTACGATCAGATTGTCTTTACTGAATGATTTCTGGAAATCATATTCCGAAGTAGAATCTCCAACCACATACACATTTCCATCTGGATAATATTTTTGTGCTGTTTCACGGATGGTATCAATAAAATCATAGGTTTCCTGGCCGCCTTCCGGGAGGTTTAGATAAATCAGCATTCGATTATAGTCTTCTCCCTGAAGCTGCAGCTTCGCATTCGTCATCTGCTCATTTGCTTCTGAAAGCATTTCCATCTGTTCTTCCCCTAATGAAATGAAACCTGCATCGATCTGATCACATACAAATAAGAAGATATCGATTAGCGGAACACCATACCCGGAAATATTGCCTACCAGTTTGCCATAGTCTGCCGAATCTGCAGCATATGCTGCATAAACCAACTGAGCCATTTCATAATCTAAATCTGCAAGTTCAGCAAACTGGCGTGGTGTCAGTTTATCTGTCAGCATATATCCCTCCATTGCTTCTACATTCGAAAGTCCCATGGTATAATCCACTTCTTCTTTTTCTTCCAGTTCCGCAAGAAGCGATGCTTCTTTTTCATAATCACCCGTTGGCACTATGAGTGCGACCATATTGGAAGTGGTAAAATTCTCTTTTATCATATTTTCTGCAATCTGCGTATCATTTAATTTTGGTGTCTCAATTTCCCCATATCCATAAACATACGGACAATTTCCAGAAATGTAGCAGGAAATCAATACATCCACAAGAAAGATCGCCGGCACAACTTTTCTGGTTTTATATGCAAAGCGGCCGACAAATGGAATTTCCGGAATAAAACTTTTATGTTTTGTTTTCTCCATCCATGGTCCAAATAGAACCAGAAGTCCCGGCATCACAATAAATACAGAAAAGATTGAAAACAGAATCGATTTGATCAGACAGATTGCCATATCCGGACCAATTTTAAACTGCATGAACATCATCGCGATCAGCCCACCGATCGTTGTAAGGGAGCTGGAACTGATTTCTGGAATCGCCTTGCTAAGTGCAACCTTAACTGCTTCTTTTAATGGCAGACTCTGTCGTTCTTCTTTGAAACGGTTACTTAAAATAACGGCATAGTCTAACGACAGTGCCAGCTGCAAGATGCTGGTTACAGAATCTGATACAAAGGAGATTTCTCCCAGAAGAAAATTCGTTCCCTGATTCAATATCATTGCAGCCAAAAACGTAAGAATCAAAACCGGTACTTCCGCGTATGTCTTTGATGTCAAAATCAATACAATCACTACGATCACTGCCACATAAACCATGATCACACTTACTTCTGCATCAATGATTTCGGATATGGAATTTCCTAAACTCGTTGATATATAGACATCATGTTCAGAAAGTCTGTTTTCTATTGCCTCCAGACTTTCCAGACATTTTTCATCTGTCTCATCATAATCAAACGTAACCGTATAGAGTGCCGACACGTTGTTGTAATGGTCTTCTGTATCATCAAACAATACACTTTGCACACCTTTTATCTGTAAAATCTGTTCTTTCACATTCTCTGCTGTTTCCAATGAAATATTGGCCACCATGACCTCAGCGGTGCCGAATGTTGTGAATTGCTCACTCATAACATCCAGCCCCTGTCTGGTCTCTGAGTCATCCGGCAGAAACTCTGTGAGGCTATTTTCTACCTTCACCCAGCTTTGAGAGAATAAAGAAAAAATAATGCTAATTGTTATTAATAAAAAAACAAATAACGTTTATCCACAATGAACCCAGCCATTTTCAGCATAAATCCACCATTCTTCTTTTCTTTTTGTTTCACACTTTAACCTCCTGTTTTTTTAATTTACTTTTGAAAGATAATTGACATTTGTTAGTTTTTATTATATTTTTAAGATATAAAAACGCAAGAGATAAAGCACTTACTTTTGTTAGATAAATTACATTTGTACAATATCGTTTCCGTACTCAAGGAGGATAACTATGGAAAAGAAAATGGATCTTAGAATTCAAAAAACATATCTTTCTCTCCATCAGGCATTTACAGAATTGCTGGATGAGAAAAAATTTGAAGACTTTACAATCAATGAACTATGCGAGCGTGCTATGATCCGCCGAACCACATTTTACAAGCATTTTGCAGATAAGTATGAATACTTTAATTTTTATTTAAAAGAAGTATGCGAAGATATCCAAAAAGAATTCACCGCTGACGTACCGGTTGGTGAGATCAATATGTATTTCAAGCAAATGTCTCTCGGTGTTCTTCGTTTTATGACAACACACCAATCTTTCGTGGATAATATTTTAAAAAGTAATATGTTTTCATTGCTTTTTGATATTCTAACTGATCTGGTCCAATCACAGGTTTATCTTGCTCTGAAAAAAACGGATAAACAAACCCAGAAAGCTTTAGGCGATTTGGAAGGTTTTGCATCATTTTATGCAGGCGGTCTCCTAAATGCACTATATTACTATCGCCAAAAAGATACTGATTTTGATGAAACAGCATTTTTAAAAACGCTTTCTCTATTTCAAATCAAACAAACGAAAGGGTAAAAATACTATGAAAATGAATTGGAACAAAGACTGGCTTTTCTCAAAGAAAAGACCGGAAGAAAAAACTTGGAACAAAGTTGATCTGCCTCACACCTGGAATGGACTTGATGGGCAGGATGGCGGCAATGACTACTATCGCGGCACTTGTTATTATAAGAAAATGTTACACAAATCCGATTTACCAGCTGAAAAACTGGTTTATCTGGAATTGGAAGGTGCAAATTCTTCTGCCGATATCATTGTAAATGGACAGACAGTTTCACATCACGATGGAGGCTATTCTACATGGCGCATCAATCTGACTCCGCACTTAAAAGAGGAAAATGAAATTTTGATCGCTGTAGATAATGGTTCAAACGATCATGTATATCCTCAAAAAGCGGATTTCACATTCTATGGCGGAATTTATCGAAATGTAAATCTGCTTTTTGTAGACACAGCTCATTTTGACCTGGATTATTACGGAAGCCCTGCTGTTAAAGTAACCTCTACTGTCATTGATTCGAACGCGAACGTATCTGTAGAAGTCTTTTTGACTGGAACAGACGGCAGCGAAAGTCTTTTGTATCAGATTTTAGATGAGAATCAAATATTATCAGAACAACTCGTAAATGCAAATACAACAGCTATGGAATTTACTATTGAAAACGTTCATCTCTGGCACGGAAGAAAGGATCCTCATCTTTATACACTGCAAGTAAAATTATTAAAAGAAGATGCTGTCATTGATGAACGAATCCTTCGTTTTGGATGCCGTACATTTTCGATCGACCCTGAAAGAGGGTTTCTTTTAAATGGTGAAAGCTATCCTCTTCGCGGTGTATCACGACACCAGGACAGACCTCAGATTGGAAATGCACTCTCTAAAGAACATCATCTGGAAGACATGGATCTGATCTGTGAAGTTGGCGCAAACACAATCCGTCTTGCCCATTACCAGCACGACCAATATTTTTATGACCTATGTGACGAACGAGGCATGATTGTGTGGGCTGAAATTCCTTACATCTCAAGACATCTGACCAAAGGTCGTGAAAATACACTTCTTCAGATGAGGGAATTGATCGTACAAAATTATAATCATCCTTGCATCGTCGTATGGGGATTATCTAATGAGATTACTATGGGAGGCGTTGCTGATCCAGACCTGATAGAAAATCATCATGCCCTCAATGATCTTGCACATAAGCTTGATCCTACTCGCCTCACAACGCAGGCAGTTGTTACGATGTGCAGTATGGATGAATCATATGTACATATACCAGACGTTGTTTCTTATAATCACTATTATGGATGGTATGGCGGGGAGACTGACATGAACGGGGCATTTATGGATGAATTCCATGCAAAATACCCTGACAAACCGATCGGAATGAGCGAATACGGCTGTGAAGCCTTAAACTGGCACTCTTCTGATCCAGTACAAGGAGATTATACAGAAGAATATCAGGCTTACTACCATGAAGAACTGATCAAACAGTTATTTACACGTCCATTTATCTGGGCAACTCATGTATGGAATATGTTTGATTTTGCTGCGGATGCTCGTTCTGAAGGCGGTGAAGATGGTATGAATCACAAAGGTCTGGTCACTTTCGACCGTAAATATAAAAAAGATGCTTTCTTTGCCTACAAAGCATGGCTTTCTGATGAGCCATTCGTTCATATCTGCGGAAAACGCTATGTTGACCGTGTAGAAGCTACTACAAAAGTGACCATTTATTCCAACCAGCCTGAAGTAGAATTGTTTGCAAATGGGCAGAGTCTCGGAAAACAGACAAGTGACGTCCACTTCTTTTATTTTGATGTACCTAATTCTGGTGAGACAACACTTCTCGCGATCGCCGGCAAATGCAAAGATGAAAGTTTTCTTCGAAAAGTTGATACCTTTAACGAGGCATATCGCATGAAAGAAACAGGAGATGTGATCAACTGGTTCGAAATCACTGCCCCTGATGGTTATTTTTCGATCAATGATAAATTTGGAGAAATTGCAGCAAATAAAAAAGGCTCTCGTTATCTTTACTTTACCCTTGCAAAGATGATGCTGAGCGCAAAATGGAAAGCGCGCAAAAACAAGCAGCCAAAAGACAAATCAAGAAATATTGATTTGAAAAATCCAGATATGATGAAACTGCTAAACGGTATGTCCGTGAAACGCCTTATTTCCATGGCAGGAACTATGGGACCTGGCTTTGAGTCTTCAAAAGAAGAAATCCTTAAAATCAATAAAAAACTCAATCGCATCAAAAAATAAATGTATAAAAAAAGGATGTCTCCTGACTATTTTAGTTCGGATGGCATCCTTTTCCATTATAACTCAATAGACTTTACATCAAATTTTCTCTTCTTTTTATAAAATTCCAAGCATTTGTACAATCTCGCAGGCTTGCACTGAGTTAGCATTTCTTGTGTCAAATTTCTTAAAATTATTTTTCTTTACATAAAATTCTATCAATTTATCATTTGCTTCAGCTTCAATAAAAGTAACCATGCCACCTAACATATACTGTAATTCTTTTACTTTATTCCTAGCAATATGCATTAAATCTTGACCTGTAATTTTTCTATTTGCTTCATTTGTAAAATTTTTCCCGAGTTGGGCAATGAGATATGCTGATAAATGAAAAGTCTGCTGTTCTTGATTATATTCACTCACTCGAGAAATTTTCTTTTGCATTGTTTTACTTAATAATGCTTCTCTCACTACAATTGGTTTTGCAGCCAATGTAAAATATCCAACAAGTGCAGCATCTTTTTTAGAAAATACAAGATATGTAACGGATTGGTTTTTCTTTGTAAATTCAATTGCCTGTCGTTTTAAAAAAGTTTCAATTGTTTTGTTGATCGGACATGAAAAACAAGAAATTGTCTCTTCTAATACATCCTGTCTTGTTTTTCCTTCCGAATTTTTTTGCAAATAATCACGAACATTGACTACTGTATAATCCCTTAGCATTCGCTTTCCTCGCTTTTTCCATAAATTCCCATAACTCCTCACCATGAAGTTCTGTTGCATTGACTGTAGTATTACTTTCGCAAATCACTGGGCCATCTAACGCCTCGCAAAGCGCATTTATAAATCGATCTGCCGCTTCTCCTTCAAAACAAAAATGATGAGTAATGCTTTCTGTAGCCATGACAACACCTCCCTTTTTACTCCATTTACAACTATTTCGTATATACAAATTATATAACATTTTATTACTGATGTAAAGTCTATTCAATTATCATTTTTTAAAAAGGAATTCTATGAAATATTTTGAAATAAATTAGATTTGCTTTCCGAACTGCAATTATCACTATAACATGTTTCTCTAAATTGTCAAGTTTCTACCCTTTCTTCTATTCAAACTAGTCAGAGTACGCAACATATCTCTGACTAGTTTTTCCACCCTTCATTGTCAAATTCAGGAATAAAACTTTCTTCTGCTGTCTCTCCTTCCTGAATAAATCCATTTTCCACACCGATTTCAATCGCATAATCCACAAATGTTTCATACTCTTCTTCTGTCACTTTTCGATTGATTTCCGGCCATTTTTCTACATGCGGAAGCGGCGTATATTGATTCATAAGACTCAGAAAAACCTGATCCCCATAAGTCTTATATACATACTGCACGACTGCCTTAGCATTCTCAGTGCATCCCGGCAACAAAAGATGACGCACGATTACTCCACGCTTCATCATCTCTTCCTCATCAAACTCTGCTTCTCCACACTGACGAACCATCTCAGCTAATGCGTTTTTTACGATCTTTGGATAATCTTCAGCATTGGAATAACGCTTCGCCAGATAGGAATCCTCATATTTGTAATCTGTGAGATAGATATCCACAATTCCTTCTAAAAGCTGCAGTGTCTCCACTTTCTCATAACCACTGCAATTATAGACAATTGGAATCTGAAGTCCGTTTGCTTTCACCAGCTTTACCGCTTCTATAATCTCTAAAGTATAATGCGTCGGCGTCACAAGATTGATATTTGCTGCATTTTTCTCCTGCAGCTCCAGCATGATGTCGGCAAGTCTTTCCACTGAAATCTCATCACCTCGTTTTGCCCTTGCAATCTCATAATTCTGACAATACACACAACGAAGAGGACATCCGCTGAAAAAAATAGCTCCGGATCCCCTCTCACCTGAAATACAAGGCTCCTCCCACATATGAAGTGCAGCACGTGCTCCATAGATACCAGTTCCTGTAACACCACAAACACCTTTTTGTCCATGTGCTCTGTCCACATTACATTCCCGTGGGCAAAGGGTACATAATTTTATCTGATTCATTGTCTAATCTCCGATGCTCTATTTTATTAGAGGTATTATAACATACTGCTACAAATCACGCATCATTTTCACACACGCTTGGTAACAAAGTACTTTTTATTATATAAAAAAGGAGTTCAGATTATCTGAACCCCTTATCCACTAATCGGCAATTGCATTTCCTGTATACAATTGATAATATTTACCTTTTTCTTCAATCAATTGATCATGTGTACCACGTTCAATGATACGTCCCTGTTCAAGAACCATGATACAGTCTGAGTTACGAACAGTAGAAAGTCTATGTGCAATTACAAATGTAGTTCTTCCACTCATCAGCTTATCCATACCATCCTGTACGATACGTTCTGTTCTTGTATCGATCGAACTTGTTGCCTCATCCAAAATCAGTACTGGTGGATCCGCGATCGCCGCACGGGCAATTGCAAGAAGCTGTCGCTGTCCCTGACTTAAGTTTGCCCCATCACCTGTGAGCATTGTGTCATATCCTTGTGGAAGTCTGCGGATAAATCCGTCGGCATTTGCAAGTTTTGCTGCTGCAATCACCTCTTCATCCGTCGCATCCAGCTTGCCATAACGAATATTCTCTTTTACAGTACCTGTAAATAAGTGTGTATCCTGTAATACGATTCCCAGTGAACGACGAAGATCTGCCTTTTTGATCTTATTGATATTGATTCCATCATAGCGGATCTTTCCATCCTGAATATCATAGAAACGATTGATTAGGTTTGTAATAGTAGTCTTACCTGCACCTGTCGAACCTACAAATGCAATCTTCTGACCTGGTGTTGCGTAGAGTTTTACATCATGGAGTACCATTTTTTCATCTGTGTAACCAAAGTCTACACCGTCAAATACTACATCCCCTTTTACTTCTACATAATCCACACTCTTATCAGCCTGATGCACATGTTTCCATGCCCAGCGACCTGTTCTCTCTTCACATTCTGTCAATGCTCCATCTACTTCTTTCGCATTCACAAGTGTTACATAACCATTATCAACTTCAGGTTCTTCATCCAGGAGCTTAAAGATACGGTCTGCCCCTGCCAGTGCCATAACAACAGAGTTCACCTGCTGACTAAGCTGGTTGATTGGCTGACTGAAGCTCTTGTTAAATGTAAGGAAACTTACAAGACCTCCGAGTGTAAATCCGCCTACGTTTCCAAGTGCCAGAAGACCACCCACGATCGCACATACTACATAACTGATATTACCAAGCTGTGCATTGATTGGTCCTAAATAATTTGCAAATGTATTGGCGCGATCCGCACTCACACAAAGTGCATCATTCAATTCTTTGAATTTTTCTTTATTTTCTTCCTCATGGCAGAATACTTTTACAACCTTCTGCCCATTCATCATTTCTTCGATAAATCCATTTACTTTACCAAGATTTACCTGTTGTTCCATAAAGTATTTACCACTCTTGCCTGCAGCAGTCTTTGTAGCCCAAAGCATCACACATACCATGGCAAGTGTCACCAACGTAAGCGGAATGCTGAGCCAGATCATACTAGCAAGCACACTGACGATCGTTATCGTACAGTTTACTAACTGCGGAATACTCTGACTGACTACCTGGCGAAGCGTATCCGTATCATTTGTATAAATTGACATAATATCGCCATGTGAATGTGTATCAAAATATTTGATTGGAAGTTTTTCCATATGAGTAAAAATATCATTTCTCATATCACGAAGAACGCCCTGTGTCACATTTACCATAATACGGTTGTAAGCAAATGTAGAAATTACACCGATCAGATAAAATCCGGCAACTCGGATCATTGCTTCTAAAAGAGGACTGAAATCCGGCGTATCTGCCAATAACATTGGCTTAATATAATCATCGATCAAACTCTTTTGGAACAAAGTTCCCTGTACGTTTGCAAGTACTCCAACACAAATCAGTATCATTACAATGATATAGCGCCATTTATATCTTTTGAATATATATGCCATCAAACGCTTAAATACCTGCCCTGGATTCTTAATTTGTGGTTTCATTTTGACTCCCTTTGGTGGTTTTCCCCCTGGTCCTGGTCCCGGTCCTGCCATATCTATTCACCTGCCTTTTCATCGAAGTCTCCGCCGCCCTGTGTCTGTGACTCGTAAACTTCACGATAAATTTCGTTGTTTTCTAATAATTCTTCATGCGTACCTAATCCATTGATCGTTCCGTTATCCATCACAATAATGCGGTCTGCATTCTGTACACTGGAAACACGCTGTGCAATAATGAATTTCGTAGTATTTGGAATCTCTTCTGCAAATGCCTTGCGGATCTTTGCATCTGTCGCAGTATCTACCGCACTCGTGCTGTCGTCTAAAATCAAGATCTTTGGATTCTTAAGAAGCGCTCTTGCAATACAAAGTCTTTGCTTTTGACCGCCGGATACGTTTGTACCGCCCTGTTCAATATAGGTCTGATATTTATCCGGAAATCTTTGAATAAATTCATCTGCACATGCAAGTTCACATGCTCTGATACATTCTTCATTTGTAGCTTCTTTATTTCCCCAACGAAGATTGTCTAAAATTGTTCCTGAGAACAATACGTTATTCTGCAGAACTACCGATACTTGATTACGAAGTGTTTCAATGTCATACTCTTTTACATTGATTCCGCCTACAAGCACTTCCCCTTCTGTGGCATCATAAAGACGGCTGATCAAGTTCACCAAACTCGTCTTGGCACTGCCAGTTCCACCCATGACACCGATTGTTTCTCCAGAATTGATCTTCAGATTAATATCCTTTAACACAAATTCTTTAGAATCTTTTTTGTATGAAAAGCTCACATTTTTAAACTCAACACTTCCATCTGCCACATCAAATACAGGTTCTTCAGGATTGTTGATATCACTTGTCTCATTCAAAACTTCCGCAACACGCTTCACAGCTGCCATACTCATTGTGATCATAACAAAGAACATCGACAACATCATCAGGTTCATCAAAATATTCATACAATATGCAAGAAGACTTGACAATTCTCCTGTTGAAAGAGAACTTCCCACGATCATCTTTGCACCAAGCCAGCTGATCAAAAGAATACAACTATACACAGTTAACTGCATAATTGGTGAATTGTAGACAACAATAGATTCTGCTTTACAGAAAATCTTATAAATGTTCTCGCTTGTCTTTTTAAATTTCTTTGTTTCTTCTTCTTCACGTACGTATGCTTTTACTACGCGGATAGCCGAAACGTTTTCCTGTACGGCTGCATTCATTTCATCATATTTAGGAAATGCCTGCGAAAAATATTTTGTTGCACCTCTCATAATGAAAAATAAAATAATGCCAAGGAAAATAACCGCAACCAAGTATACCGTTGCCAGCTTTGGACTAATATAAAACGACATTGCCATCGCGCAGATCAAACTGATAGGTGATCTTACAAACATACGCAGCATCATTTGATATGAATTCTGAATATTGGTAATATCTGTTGTAAGTCTTGTTACCAGACCTGCTGTACTGAATTTATCAATATTTGCAAATGAAAATGTCTGGATATGATTGAAAACTGCCTCTCTTAAATTTTTTGCAAACCCGGTCGAAGCTTTCGCACCAAATCTTCCGCCTGCCATACCTGCCAGAAGACCGATCACTGCTGCCACGATCATGATCGCACCTGTTTTGTAAACATGGTTCATATCGCCCATTTCCACACCTTTATCGATAATAGAAGCCATCAAAAGCGGGATTATCATCTCCATCGCCACTTCTAAAATCATAAAAAATGGGGTAACTACGGACGCTTTCCAGTATTCCTTTACTTCTTTTAGTAAAGTTCTTATCATCTTGTCTTCACCCTTTCTTCTTTACTCCTGCGTATTATCATAACACAATTTCTTGCATTTGAATGTAGCATATGCTACATTAATCACAAAGGAGTTGTGAAAATTTTATGAAAGAAATAAAAGACAAAGCTCTGCTGCAAAGTTATCTCCAGCAATACAAAATTCCGGATTTATTCGATACCAAAGATCTCCCATTTCAGCTCTATGAATACGAAGCAGGCGAGATCATGAACTATAAAAGGCCATCGGATAAGTATCTAAAATTCATTGTATCGGGAGAACTTTTATTTTATACCATTATAGAAGATGGTCAACAGCTTACAGGCTTTAAAGGTCCACTCATTGGGTTATTAGGTGATCTGGAGCTATGCGGTGTAAAAATTGAAAATACTTATCAAGAAGCACTGACTACGGTTCACAGCGTGGAACTGCCGCTTGCCAAATTTAAAAACCAGATCCTGGACGACAATACATTTCTCCGCTATCTGCTTTACCGCATTGTAAAAAGACATATAGAAATGACAAACCCCGAACTGGTTCACGCAACCAGCGTAGAAAAACGTCTTTTACATTATTTGGAATACGAAAGTTCTAACCATAGTATTTCCGGAGTAGAGGCAATGGCATTTCGTTTAAGGTGTAGCCGGAGCCAGGTGCAGCGAGCCTTGAAAACTTTACTTCAAAAAGGACAGATTCAAAAGACAGGAAGAGGAAAATATCAGTTGATACAATGAGGAGGACTTATTTATGAAAGAATACCGCTGGGCCACTCTTGGATGTGGTGTAATTGCAAATGAACTGGCACAGGCAATGGAAGCCAAGGGAAGAAAACTGTATTCCGTTGCCAATCGTACCTACGAAAAAGGCGTTGCATTTGCAGAAAAATATGGAATTGAAAAAGTATATTCCAAAATTGATGACGTGTTTGAAGACGAGAATGTAGATATCATTTATATTTCAACACCGCACAATACCCATATCGAATTTTTGCGCAAAGCACTCCAGGCCGGGAAACATGTTCTTTGCGAGAAATCGATCACATTGAACAGCAGCGAATTAGCAGAAGCTATTCAGCTTGCAGAAGAAAACCATGTCATTCTTGCAGAAGCGATGACCATTTTCCATATGCCAATTTATAAAAGAATAAATGAAATCATTCAATCAGGTAAGCTGGGGTCGCTGAGACTGATCCAGATGAATTTTGGAAGTTACAAAGAATATGATATGAATAACCGCTTCTTCAACCGCAATCTTGCCGGAGGTGCCATGCTTGACATCGGCGTTTATGCACTTTCTTTTGTCAGATGGTTCATGAGTTCTGCACCTACGGAAGTCTTATCTCAGGTAAAATACGCACCTACAGGTGTAGACGAACAGGCCAGTATTCTTCTGAAAAATAAGGAAGAAGAAATGGCTGCGGTCATCATTTCACTGCATGCCAAACAGCCAAAGCGAGGTACCGTTGCATTCGACAAAGGTTATATCGAGTTCTACGAGTATCCACGCGGCGAAGAAGCTATTATCACTTATACAGAAGATGGACACAAAGAAGTAATCCAGGCCGGCTCAACTCCGCATGCTCTTGCTTATGAGGTTGCCGATATGGAAGCTGCCATTTCTGGTTCTGCCAATGAAATGTATCTCAATTATACCAAAGATGTTATGGATATCATGACCTCTATCCGAAATGAATGGGGTATGAAATATCCAGAAGAATCATAAACGCTTAGTCAGAATAGTTTTTAGACTATTCTGACTATTTTATTTTTCTTATTTTTATTTCAGATTTTATATTGACATTTTAAAAATAATGAGATAAAATAAACTCATAAAAACAAAGAGAAAACTTTTAAAAACAGGAGGATAGTCCAATGAGATAAGGAC
>CAZUVY010000017.1:44281-46314 GCA_964623905.1 uncultured Faecalimonas sp. | reverse complement strand
ATATCCTGTCTCGGCCCAATATAGAAAAAGTTTGTAAAGACCACCAGTCATAAATGCTATATGCCAGGGGTCGGTAATGCCTTCAAGGCGTGCTTTTACGCGATAATCAAATTCTTCCTCCAGTAAATACATTTTCTTATCACGCATAAGTAACTTTACGTAGTCTCGAAAATCATAAAGGTGCTCTAATATGATGACAAAAAAGTCATCTGATTCAAAAATTGAGTCGTATTTAAGATGCGTATTATCCAGCCAGCATTCCGTTTCATTGGTAATGCAGCGTCTAAGGATGTCATCTTTATCTTTAAAATTTCTATAAAACGAGTTTCTGCTGACGCCTGCATGCTGAACAATATCGGTGACGGAGATATCATCAATACTCCTTTTCTGCATCAGATCAATTGTTGCCTGAATGATACTTTCGATGACAACTTCGTTTGTATTTTTCGGCTGTTTCATGGTACAAAATATCCTCCTTTGTTCCAGTTTGGGATGTGTCCCTTGCAATAAAATAAAAACTATGGTACAAATGTACCATGCAATTGTTTGATTGACAAGCACAAGAGTCTAAAGTACAAAAGAATCTGTTTCAAAACATTTCTTAGAGATAAATATGAGGGCAAAAATATTTATATCCAATGATTTTCACAATTATAAACAATTTATAAAATCACTTGCCAAATAATTCCTTCTGTGTTATAGTTCAAACAATTTGAATACAAAATGATTTGAAATTAAAAATAAATGATAATCAAATTAAAAGAAGTTCAAACTAATATAAGGAGAATACCAATGGTTGGAAAGATATGTGGTACAGGTTCGTATGTGCCAGAAAATTATTATGATAATCATGATATAGCGAAATTGGTTGAAACCAGTGATGAATGGATTCGTGAAAGAACCGGAATCATTCGCAGACATATTATTACAGATGATACAACAGTCAGCATGGCAGTAAAAGCGGCGAAAGCAGCTTTGGAAAATGGAAATGTGGACGCAAAAGAACTGGATTTGATTTTGGTTGCAACGATTACACCAAACAAAATCATTCCTGGAATTGCGTGTGAAGTACAGAAAGAAATTGGTGCAGTGAATGCAGCCGGATTTGATATGAGTGCAGCATGCAGTGGATTTGTGTTTGCTCTGAATACCGCTCAGGCTTATATCGCGACAGGTATGTACCGCAAAATCCTGATTATAGGAAGTGAAAGTCTTTCGAATATCGTGAACTGGGAAGATAGAGGAAGTTGCATCCTGTTTGGTGATGGAGCTGGAGCCGCAGTGATTTGCGCTGAAGAAGGAGATATTTATCCTTGTGTGATGCATTCAGATGGAGCAAAAGGAATTGTACTTTCCTGTGAAAGTCGTCATCAAAAAAACTGGGAACAAAAGGAAGCAGCAAAAGAAACATACATGTACATGGATGGAAAGGAAGTATTCAAATTCGCTGTAAAAAAAGTACCAGAAGTGATTTATGAGTTACTTGAAAAAACAGGAGTAGAAATTGAAAAAATAGACTGGTTTATACTTCATCAAGCAAATCAGAGAATCATCGAATCAATTGCAAAACGTATGAAAGTAGATATTGAAAAGTTTCCAATGAATATTGCTGAATATGGGAACACGTCTTCAGCAAGTATCCCGATTATTCTGGATGAACTAAATCGAAGTGGAAAGATTCAAAAAGGACAGAAAGTTGTACTTGCCGGATTTGGCGCAGGACTTAGCTGGGGAGCAAGTTTGCTTGAAATATAGGAAGTAAAAAGGTAATTGCCGCTGGATAAAGAGCGGATTACATATACAAAAAGTAAAGTAATGAAAACAAAAAAGGAGATTAAAAACATGTTAGAAAAAGTAAAAGAAATCGTAGCAGAAGGTTTAGGAGTAGATGAAGCAGATTTAACAGCTGAAACAACATTCGAATCATTAGGAGCTGACTCTCTTGATTTAATGGATATGGTAATGTCTTTTGAAGATGCTTTTGAAGTAGAAATCGATACAGATTCTTTATCAGATCTTACAACAATCGGAAG
>CAZUVY010000017.1:0-44181 GCA_964623905.1 uncultured Faecalimonas sp. | reverse complement strand
CTTTTGAAGTAGAAATCGATACAGATTCTTTATCAGATCTTACAACAATCGGAAGTGTAGTAACATATATCGAAGGATTAAAATAATTAAATTTATATACAACAGAGTTAGACGAATTAAGAAATAAAAGTGAGGTTGTGACATGAAAACAGAAGTAACCAAATTACTGGGAATCGAATATCCAATTATCCAGGGCGGAATGGCTTGGGTTGCTGAGTATCATCTTGCGGCCGGCGTATCAAATGCCGGTGGACTTGGACTCATTGGAGCGGCAAGCGCTCCGGCAGAATGGGTACGCGAACAAATTAGAGAAGCAAAAAAATTGACAGATAAGCCATTTGGCGTAAACATTATGCTGATGAGTCCATATGCGGATGAAGTGGCAAAAGTAATCGTGGAAGAAGGCGTGAAAGTAGTAACTACTGGAGCCGGAAATCCAGAAAAATATATGCAAATGTGGAAAGAAGCAGGAGTGAAAGTAATTCCAGTTGTAGCTTCTGTAGCACTTGCAAAAAGAATGGAAAGATGCGGAGCAGACGCTGTAGTGGCAGAAGGATGCGAAGCAGGTGGACATATTGGAGAAAATACAACTATGGTATTAGTTCCTCAGATTGTGGATGCAGTCAATATTCCAGTTATCGCGGCTGGTGGGATTGCAGATGGAAGAGGAATGGCTGCAGCATTTATGCTTGGAGCACAGGGAATGCAGCTTGGAACTCATTTTGTAACTACGAAAGAGTCTATTGTTCATGAAAATTATAAAAAGGCGATTATCAAGGCTAGAGACATTGATTCTCGTGTAACAGGTAGAAGTACAGGGCACCCTGTTCGTGCACTTCGTAACCAAATGACAAACAAATATTTAGAGTTAGAAAAGAACGGTGCAGGTTTTGAAGAACTCGAAATGCTCACATTAGGCGGTCTTAGAAAAGCAGTCGTAGACGGTGATGTTGTAAACGGAAGTGTAATGGCTGGGCAGAGTGCTGCTATGGTCAAAGAAGAGTTAACTTGCCAGGAATTGATTCAAAAACTTGTTACAGAAACAGATGCATTAATTGGAGGATTAAACTTCTATGAGTAAGATTGCATTTATTTATCCAGGACAGGGCACACAAAAAGCGGGAATGGGTAAAGATTTTTATGAAAATAGTGAAACAGCAAAGGCTTTGTACGACAAAGCGACAGAGCTTTTGGATATAGATATGAAAGCATTATGCTTTGAAGAAAATGATAAATTAGATTTGACAGAATATACACAGGCAGCAATGGTGACAACAAGCCTTGCGATGACAAAAGTGTTGGAAGAAAAGGGTTTAAAGCCGGACGTTACTGCAGGGCTTAGTCTTGGCGAATACTGCGCAATCTGCGCAGCAGGCGGAATGAAAGAAGAAGATGCGATTCGTCTTGTAAGAAAAAGAGGAATTTTGATGCAAAATACAGTTCCACAAGGCGAAGGAGCTATGGCAGCTATTTTAGGTATGTCAGCTTCTGACATTGAATCAGTAATTGCAGATATTGCTGATGTTACTGTCGCAAACTACAACTGCCCAGGACAAATTGTAATTACAGGAAAAACATTAGCAGTAGAAACAGCAGCAAATGCTTTGAAAGAAGCAGGTGCAAAACGTGCGGTGATGCTTAACGTAAGCGGTCCATTTCATTCACCAATGCTAAAAACAGCGGGAGATGAATTGAAAAAAGAAATGGATCAAATGGAATTTACAGAATTACAGGTTCCGTATGTTACAAACGTAACAGCGGAGTATGTAACTGATATCAGTGAAACAAAAGAATTATTAGCGAAACAGGTATCTGCGTCTGTACGTTGGCAAGAAAGTATGGAAAAAATGATTGCAGAAGGTGTAGATACATTCGTAGAAATCGGACCAGGAAAAACACTCAATGGCTTTTTAAGAAAAATCAGCAGAGAGGTTAAGGTTTATAATGTTGGTTCTTGGGAAGATGTTGATCAGGTAGTAGGAGAATTAGTATGTTAAACGAAAAAATTGCAGTAGTAACAGGTGCTTCACGTGGAATTGGCAAGGCAATTGCAAAAAAACTTGCAGAACTTGGTGCAACCGTAATTGTAAACTTCAATGGTTCGCAAGAGAAGGCACAGGAAGTTGTTGCTGAAATCGAAGCGGCAGGTGGAAAGGCAGATATGGTTCAATGTAACGTGGCTGATTATGCAGCATGCGAAACATTTTTGAAAGATATAATTGAAAAATATGGCAAAATTGATATTTTGGTAAATAATGCAGGAATTACAAAAGATGGTCTGCTTATGCGTATGAGCGAAGAAGACTTTGGAAAAGTAATCGATATCAATTTAAAAGGAACATTTAATTGCATGCGTTTTGCATCAAGACAGATGATGAAGCAAAAAAATGGCCGTATCATTAACATGTCATCCGTAGTTGGTGTATGTGGAAATGCTGGTCAGGTAAACTATGCGGCATCAAAAGCTGGTGTTATTGGTATGACGAAATCTGCAGCTAAAGAACTTGCTTCCAGAGGAATTACGGTAAATGCGATTGCGCCAGGGTTTATTGAAACAGATATGACAAATGTATTGTCAGATAAAGTGAAAGAAGAATCAGTAAAGCAGATTCCAATGGGATGCTTTGGACAGGCAGAAGATATTGCAGCAGCAGTTGCATTTCTTGCATCAGATGAAGCAAGATACATTACTGGTCAGGTACTTCATGTTGATGGCGGCATGGCAATGTAGTTAGGAAGATTGGAGCGATTAGAGAATGAAAAGAAGAGTAGTAATTACAGGACTTGGAGCAGTTACTCCAATTGGAAATACTGTAGCAGAATTTTGGAATGGCATCAAAGAAGGAAAAGTAGGAATTGGCGAAATTACAAAATTTGATACAACAGACTATAAAGTAAAGATTGCAGCGGAAGTGAAAGGATTTGTTCCAAAGGAACGTATGGATTTCAAGGCTTCTAAAAGAATGGAAACTTTCTCACAGTATGCAGTTGTTGCAGCAAAAGAAGCATGTGATGATGCAGGATTTGTAATCGAGAATGAGGACCCATATCGTTGTGGAGTAATTATCGGTTCGGGCATTGGCAGTTTGGAACAAGTTGAAAAACAATATAAAACAATTTTAGATAAAGGACCAGGACGAGTTGCGCCTCTTATGGTACCAATGATGATTTCGAACATGGCAGCAGGTAACGTTTCTATTCAGCTGGGATTGAAAGGAAAATGTACAAACGTAGTAACTGCATGTGCAACAGGAACGAACTGCATTGGGGATGCATTCCGTGCAATTCAATACGGAGATGCAGATGTAATGTTTGCAGGAGGAACAGAATCTTGTGTATGTCCAACTGGTATCGCAGGATTTACAGCACTTACAGCACTTACATCAAGTGAAGATCCAATGCGTGCATCGATTCCATTTGACAAAGACAGAAGCGGATTTGTATTAGGTGAAGGTGCAGGTGTTGTTGTGTTAGAAGAATTAGAGCATGCGAAAGCAAGAGGTGCTAAAATTTATGCTGAATTGGTTGGTTATGGTGCAACAGGAGATGCATTCCACATCACTTCACCAGCTGAGGATGGAAGCGGTGCTGCAAAGGCAATGGAATTCGCAATGCAAGAAGCAGGAGTAGAACCTTCAGAAGTACAATATATTAACGCACACGGTACAAGTACTCATCATAATGATTTATTTGAAACATATGCAATTAAAAAAGCATTTGGCGAAGCAGCAAAAGATGTTGTAATTAACTCAACAAAATCAATGATTGGACATCTTCTTGGTGCGGCAGGAGCCGTGGAATGTATCGCATGCGTAAAATCAATTGAAGATGGATATATTCATCAGACAATGGGAACAGTGTGCGCTGATCCAGAATGTGACTTGAATTATGCAATTGGTGCACCAGTTGAAAAAGAGATTAAATACGCAATGAGCAATTCTCTTGGATTTGGTGGACATAATGCATCAATCTTATTAAAGAAATATGAAGGCTAGAGGTGCAGAAAATGGAATTTGAAAATCTTATAACACTTATTAAAACAGTTTCTGACTCTTCTTTGACTGATTTTCAATATGAGCAGGATGGAGTAAAGCTGCGCATGAAAAAGCAGGCTGTGGCACAAGTGGTATCACAGGCTGTAGTGCCTGCAGTGCAGACTGTTGTAACAGAGCAAAAGAAAGAAGAACCAGAAGGAAAGCTGATCAAGTCGCCACTTGTTGGAAGATTCTATGTGGCACCTGCTGAGGATGCATCACCTTTTGTTGGAGTGGGTGACAATGTAAAGAAAGGTCAGACAGTTGCAATTGTGGAAGCGATGAAACTGATGAACGATATTGAAAGCGAATTTGACGGAGTAGTAGCAGAAGTATTGGTGGAAAATGGAGAAACAGTAGAATATGGACAGCCATTGTTCCGTATTGTGTAAGGGAGAAGCAGAGATGAATAAGTTAGGTATTTCAGAAATTAAAGAAATTTTACCGCACAGACATCCATTCTTACTGGTTGATTATATTGAAGATTATGTGCCAGGCGAATATGCCGTTGGATATAAATGTGTGACTTATCGTGAAGAATTTTTTGCAGGACATTTTCCACAGGAACCTGTTATGCCGGGCGTATTAATTATAGAAGCACTGGCTCAGGTAGGAGCTGTTGCAGTCCTTGCAAAAGAAGAAAATAAAGGAAAACTTGGATATTTTGGTGGAATCAAGAACTGCAGATTCCGCAGAAAAGTAGTGCCAGGTGACAAATTAAAATTAGAAGCGAAAATTATTCGTCAAAAAGGACCTGTTGTAGTCGGAGAAGCGATTGCATCAGTAGATGGAGAAGTTGCTGTGAAAGCAGAACTGACATTGATGATTGGATAGGTGGAAGCATGATTAAAAAAGTGTTGATTGCAAACCGTGGTGAAATCGCGGTACGTATTATTCGAGCATGCCGTGAGATGGGAATCGAAACGGTTGCAGTTTATTCAGAAGCAGACAGAGAAGCATTACATACACAACTTGCAGATGAAGCATATTGTATTGGAGAAGCAGAAGCATCCGACAGTTATTTAAATATGGAACGAATCATCAGTGCGACTGTAGTGTCTGGTGCTGACGCGATTCATCCAGGATTTGGATTTTTGTCAGAAAACAGTAAATTTGCAGAATTATGCCAAAAATGTAATATCACATTCATTGGACCATCTGCAGAGGTAATCGCAAAATTAGGTGACAAATCTCAGGCAAGAAACACAATGGTGGAAGCAAATGTTCCAGTGATTCCGGGAAGTGATGAACCAATTTATGATGCAGAAACAGCAAGAATGGAAGCAGAAAAGATTGGTTATCCGGTCATTGTGAAAGCAGCACTTGGCGGTGGTGGAAAAGGAATGCGCGTAGCCAGTCATCCAGAAGAACTGGAATCTGCATTTAACACAGCGCAAAAAGAGGCTAAGGCTGCGTTTGGAGATGGAACAATGTACATGGAACGCTTTGTGCAGCGTCCAAAACATATAGAATTTCAGATTTTAGCTGATAAATATGGCAATGTAGTTCATTTGGGAGAACGTGACTGTTCCATTCAGAAAAATCACCAAAAATTGATCGAAGAATCTCCATGTGTTGCGATTTCCGAAGAGCTGCGTGAAAAGATGGGGCAGGCTGCAGTGATGGCAGCGAAAGCAACAAAATATGAAAATGCCGGAACAATCGAATTCCTGCTGGAGGAAAACGGTGAATTCTACTTTATGGAAATGAACACACGTATCCAGGTAGAACATCCGGTAACTGAATGGGTGACGGGAATTGACCTGATCAAAGAGCAGATCCGAATTGCAGATGGAAAGCCACTTTCCTACAAACAGGAAGATATTCATCTGACAGGCCATGCAATTGAATGTCGAATCAATGCCAAGACACCTGGTAAAATCACAGATATGTATCTGCCAGGTGGAAAGGGAATCCGAATTGACTCTGCAATTTACAGTGGTTATACGGTAACCCCATATTATGACAGTATGCTTGCAAAATTAATCGTTTACGCGAAAAACAGAAAAGAAGCAATCACCAAAATGTGCAGTGCGTTGGGTGAAGTGATTATTGAAGGTATTGAGACAAATATTGATTACCAGTATGAGATTTTATATGACGAGAAATATCGTTCTGGAGACTATAATATTGAATTTATCGCAGAGAAAGAAGAGGCGTGATAATCCATGAATTTATCAGATATGTTTAAAAAACCAAATCAGAAAAAATATATACCGCTGACAAAATCTGCAGGAGCTCCAGAGATTCCAGAGGGATTGTGGAAAAAATGTAATGTCTGTAAAGCTGCAATTATGGCGGAAGAAGTGAAAAAAGGATACTATATTTGCCCAAAATGCGGACATTATTTTCGAGTAAATGCTATGGATCGAATCAAAATGGTCGCTGATGCGGACAGTTTTGAAGAATGGGATGCTGGTATGGCATCAGAAAATCCGCTGAATTACAGAGGATATGAGGAAAAGCTGCAAACTTTACGTGAAAAGACAGGCTTAGAAGAAGCAGTGATCACAGGAAAAGCAAAGATTAACGGAAAAGAAATTGTGCTGGCAGTATGTGATGGTAGATTCATGATGGCCAGCATGGGAAAAGTAGTTGGTGAAAAAATTACCCGCGCAATTGAACGTGCGACAATGCAAAAACTTCCGGTAGTGATTTTTGCATGTTCCGGTGGAGCAAGAATGCAGGAAGGAATTCATTCTTTAATGCAGATGACTAAGACATCTGCAGCATTAAAACGTCATCATGATGCGGGACAGCTTTATATCAGTGTATTGACAGATCCTACAACAGGTGGTGTGACAGCGAGTTTTGCGATGCTCGGTGATATCATTCTTGCAGAACCAAATGCATTGATCGGTTTTGCAGGACCTCGTGTGATTGAGCAGACAATAGGACAGCAACTGCCGGAAGGATTTCAAAGAGCAGAATTTCTTTTGGCACATGGATTTATTGATAAGATCGTAGAAAGAAAAGATTTGAAAAATACGCTTTCTCAAATCCTGCAAATGCATGAAAAGCAGGAAATGAAAGTGACAGAAAAGACTGTGTGCGCGGATGTGGCTGCAGAAAAGCAGGAAATGTCAGCGTGGGAGAGAGTTTTGGTTTCCAGAAAGCAGGACAGACCTGTGGGAACAGATTATATTACAGATTTGTTTACGGATTTTATAGAATTTCATGGAGATCGTTATAACAAGGATGATAAAGCAATCGTAGGGGGAATTGCCAGATTTTGTGGCATGCCAGTGACTGTGATTGCGCAGACAAAAGGAAAAAATACGAAAGAAAATATTGAAAGAAATTATGGAATGCCATCGCCAGAAGGATATCGTAAGGCACTGCGTCTTATGAAACAGGCTGAAAAATTCCAAAGACCGATTATTTGTTTTGTGGATACACCGGGAGCGTTCTGTGGAATTGAAGCAGAAGAACGTGGTCAGGGAGAAGCAATCGCACGCAATCTGTTTGAAATGTCAGGTCTTAGAGTTCCGATCGTTTCTATTATAATAGGAGAAGGCGGAAGTGGCGGTGCACTCGCCATGGCAACTTCGGATGAAGTATGGATGCTGGAAAATTCAGTCTATTCTATTTTATCACCGGAAGGATTTGCAAGTATTTTATGGAAAGACAGCAAGCTCGCAAAAGAAGCAGCGGGCGTCATGAAACTGACAGCGCAGGATCTTAAAGAAGCAGGTATCGTAGAGCAGGTAATCGATGAGCCAGAAGAATTCACGGTAGGAAATCTGAATGAAGTGACAGACCAGTTGAAAATACAGTTAGTGAGATTTTTGGAAAGACAGGCTGGGTTATCCAAAGAAGAAATTGTGAATCGACGTTATGAGAGATTCCGTAATATGTAAAATGATAGAATAGAAAGAATGGTGTACCATTGAAAATAGGAAATTTAGAACTAAGAAAACCAATTATCCAGGGAGGAATGGGAATTGGTGTGAGTCTTGGAAATCTTGCAGGCAGTGTCGCAAAGGAAGGCGGCATGGGAATCATTTCGGCTGCACAGATTGGATTTAAAGAAGCAGATTTTGAGACAAATACAAAAGAAGCAAATCTTCGTGCAATTGAAAAGGAGTACCAGAAGGCTCGCAAGATTTCACCAGACGGACTGATTGGATTTAATATCATGGTGGCAATGCGTCATTATGAGGAATATGTAAAGGCAGCAGTCAAAGCTTGTGCAGATATTATTATTTCAGGTGCAGGTCTTCCGACGGATTTGCCAAAGTATGTGGAAGGCAGCGACACGAAGATCGCTCCGATTGTGTCTACTGAGAAATCAGCAAAAGTAATTTTGCGATATTGGGATAAAAAGTATAAGAGAACAGCGGATATGGTTGTGATCGAGGGACCAAAGGCTGGCGGACATCTTGGGTTTGACAGAGAACAATTAGACAAATTTGATCAGAAGACATATGATGAAGAAGTGGTACGAATTCTGAATGTAGTAAAAGAATACGAAAACAAATATGGGGAAAAAATCCCAGTTGCTCTGGCAGGTGGAATCACTTCGGCAGAAGATGTACAGAGAGCATTTTCCCTTGGTGTGGATGCAGTACAGGTTGCAAGTCGATTTGTGACAACGGAAGAATGTGATGCGGATATCAGATTCAAGGAAAGCTATATCCATGCACGAGAAGAAGACATTAAAATCGTACAAAGTCCGGTCGGAATGCCAGGACGCGCCATTTTAAACACGTTTATGAAAAAAGTTTCAGAAGGAGAAAAGCAGACACCGGCAAGATGTCTGGGATGCCTTCGAAACTGCAATCCAAAAGAAATTCCATATTGTATTACACAGGCGTTGATCAATGCAGTACAGGGAAAAGTGGAAGAAGGACTCTTATTTTGTGGAGCAGATGTTTGGCAGGCAAAAAAAATTGAAACAGTGAAAGAAGTCATTGATTCTTTGCTTGTGAATTGTGTATAATATGCGTTAGCAGGGAGTTAGAGTTTAGAAGGAGAAGTTACGTGGACGCATACAAAAGCATCAACGATGTGTTAGTGCATCTGTTCAGACATATTTGGGATTTGGAAAGAGATGCAATTATTACAGGAGAATTTAAAGATATTACAGACAATGATATGCATATCATTGAAGCGATAGGCCTCAATGTGGAAGGCAGCATGGGAAGAAAGATGTCAGATATCGCTCGTGACCAGAAGGTTACAGTAGGCTCACTTACAACTTCCATGAACAGTTTGGTAAAGAAAAACTATGTGATTCGTGAAAGAAGTGAAGAAGACAGACGTGTTGTTTATATTCGTCTGACCGAAAAAGGCGAGAAAGCATATCATCATCATGCAAAGTTCCATAAAAAGATGGTCGATGCAGTGATCGCAGAATTGTCAGAAGAAGAGATTAAAGTTTTGATCAAATCGTTGGACAAATTATGTGTATTCTTTAGATCTTATGAGGAGTAAAAAGTGAATGAACTATGAGTGCCAGAGGAAACTTTGGCACTATTTTTTTGAAATACAAAATGATATAATCATCCATATGAGTCGGAAGAGGTGGCAAACATGATAGAGACAAAGAGACTGATTTTAAGAAGATTTAAGATGGAAGACAAAGAGGATTGTTTTGCATTTTTAAGTGATGACCAGACTTGTCTGGATGATGGTGGATATCATGCATTTGAAACTCAGGATGAAGAGTATATGCAGGTCATGGAGGCATTTGCAAATCAGAAAAATCGTTTGATGATTGTTGAAAAAGAGTCGGATCGTGTGATTGGGACAATTCATTTGATGGAGGCAGAAAGAGGGGTTGTGACACTGACGATCGGATATGTGATCGCGCCGCAATACCGAAGAAAAGGATATGCGTTTGAGGCACTGGCGTGTGTGATGGATTATTGTTTTAAGAATACGAATCTGGAAATGATTCTGGCGTCCTGTTTTGCGTATAATGAAGCATCGAAACGATTGCTGGAAAAACTGGGATTTCAATTTGAGGGAGTCATACATTTAGGAATTGAGCATGCGGAACTTGGACCGATGGACCTGATGAGTTATTATCTGGAAAAACGTGATTGGAAGCGTTGCAACGGTATTTTACAGGAATGTTAAGTGCCGTTGACAGATTGCAAATCTAAATTGGTAGATATTTTTGAGGGTGGATTTATATAATAAAGCCACAACAAAACAATAACAAAACAATTTTAGGAGGATTTGCAATGAGACAAATAACAAAATATTTAAAAATGATGACCCCATTTAATAATATGGAAGAGATGCCGGCAGGCATTTACATTATGAAAAAGCTGTTCGCTTTTTTATTAATTTATGCAGCAACCAATGTTTTACAGCAGGTAGTTCTGATGGCTGTATTTTATGCAGGAGGCTATGATCCGGTACAAGGAAATGTACCGGCAGAACATATACAAATGGTAATGATGTATTATTCTTTTGCAATTTACATTTTACTTACATTCTTATATTGCAAGTTTATTGAAAAGCGTTCTTTGAAGTCGCTCGGATTTCAAAAAGTTCTTCCAGACTATTTTCTGGGGGCTGGCGCAGCAGTAATCTTAGTAGGAACGATCATGGCAGCATGTTGTATTACTGGTGGAATACATTTTGATGGAGTAAATCAAGATACAGACTTTATTTATATGATTGCTTTGTTTGGTGGGCTTGTGGTACAAGGTGCTGCAGAAGAAATCATGGGACGCGGATTCTTAATGACATCTCTTTTAAAGAGAATGTCGGTTCCAAAAGCAATATTCTGGAGTGCAACTGCATTTGCATTTCCACATTTCTTTACACTTTTTGGTACAGATTTTAAATATGCTTTTATTGGTGTGATCAATCTGTATTTGGTATCAGTGATTTTTTCATTGCTGATGTTGTGCAAAAAGAACATTTGGATTTCTTGTGGATTACATAGTGTATGGAACTTTTTACTTTACGGTGTGTTTGGCTTAACATTGAGTGGAAATGAATCTGGCACAGCAGGTATTCTTGCATTTACAGTAAAAGAATTTCATATTGTAAACGGTGGTTCTTATGGTGTAGAATCAAGTATTATTACAACACTTGTTTTGGGTGTAACTGTAGCAGTGCTTTGGAAAGCATGGAACAAAAAGGGAGATCAATAATATGGAATTTAATAATAGATTATATGAATTGAGAAAGCAAAAAGGCCTATCGCAGGAGGAACTGGCAAACAAAGTGAATGTTTCCAGACAAACAGTATCAAAATGGGAAATCGGAGATTCGACGCCTGACATGGAGAAATTGATCGCATTGAGCGATTTGTTTGATATTTCCCTGGACGAGTTGATGATAGGAAAAGTTCCGGCTGCCGCAGAAAGTGTTACAAAGCAATCAGAGATCGTTAACGTGATTGAAGAAAAGGTATTAACACCGGAAAACAAAGTGAGAGCCAAAAAAGGACTCAAGATTGCAGCCATTGTAGGAGGAATTGTGCTGGCAATCGATGCAGTTACGATGATCATTTATTTTATGATGTATGGTTTTCCAAAATAAAATGAAATAGGAGAAGAAGAGATGGAATTATCACAATTTTTTAAGAGTATTATAGATGAAGATAAGGGACCAGTTGTGATCTGTGATTTGAATCATCAGATTCTTTATATGAACCCAACCGCTTGCGTGAGATATGGCAAACGAGGTGGAGCAGCTTTAATCGGAAAAAGTCTACTGAACTGTCATAATAGTAAGTCAAATGAGATGATTCAAAAAATTATTGAGTGGTTTCAAGCAAGTAAAGAAAACAATAGAATTTATATTTCTTATAATGAAAAAGAAAATAGAGATACCTATATGATCGCATTGCGCGATGAGCAGGGCGAGCTGATTGGATATTACGAGAAACACGAATATCGTGATCACGAAACAGAAAAACTTTATGACTTCAAATAAATCTATCATAGATGGTTTGAGGAGAATGGAGGACAGATGATACGAGCGGTGATTTTTGATATGTTTGAGACATTGATCACACATTACAATGGTCCGTTGTATTTTGGGGCACAGATGGCTGCAGACGCAGGGATTCCGGAAGATAAATTTCAGGCGCTTTGGAGACCTACGGAGAGTGATCGCACGATTGGAAAAGTAACATTAGAAGAAGTAGTTGCATTGATTTTAAAAGAAAATGATTGCTATTCAGATGCGCTTTTAAAGAAAATCGTAGACAAACGTATTGCAACAAAAGAAGCGTGTTTTGAACATTTGCACCCGGAGATTCTCCCAATGCTTTCAAGTCTGAAAGAGAAAGGACTAAAAATTGGTCTGATTAGTAATTGTTTTTCGGAAGAAACAGATGTGATTCGAAGAAGTGTGTTGTTTTCCTATTTCGATGCAGCCTGCCTTTCATATGAACAAGGAGTGCAAAAGCCAGATCAAGAAATTTTTAGAAGATGTATGGAGGAACTTTCAGAAACTCCAGAAGTCTGTTTATATATTGGAGACGGCGGCAGCAGGGAATTAGAAACCGCAAGAGCGCTTGGAATGCAGCCTCTTCAGGCAGTCTGGTATTTCAAAGAAGGGAAAAACCAGCCGGCAAAACGAAAAGAGGAGTTTATTCCTTTAGAAACGCCATTGGATGTTCTGAAATACTTAGGAAAAAAAGATTTTAATGCGATGTTACACAATAACAAAGATATGCCAAAGATTCAGATCATTACAGATGAAAAAAGTATAGAAAAATATGGTGGAAATAGGATGTATTTTGCGCCGCCAATAGATTATGACAAAGTTATGAAACAGATTCCATATGGAAAGTTGATTACAATAGGCAAGATACGCGAATATTTTGCAGAAGTAAGTGGTGCGGATTTTACAGAACCGATCACGGCGGGAATATTTGTATCCATTGCTGCATGGGCAAGCTTTCAGCGTACGGACGATGAGACTCCTTATTGGAGAACTTTGAAAGCAAATGGAGAATTGAATGAAAAATACCCAGGCGGAATAGAAGCGCAGAAAGAAAAACTAGAAGCAGAAGGGCATGCGATCATTCAAAAAGGCAGAAAAAATATCAAATATTATGTAAAAGATTTCGAAAAAACTCTTTTTGAAATTTCAAAGTAGAGGATACAGATAAGTTGATGAAGGAGGAACAAATGGACAGACAGAATAAAGCATTTTGGAAAGCCATAGATGAATTGATTCAGACATCAGAAATCGTAATAGACAGACCAAAAGGTTCCGCGCATCCCAAATATCCACACTGTATTTATGAAGTAGATTATGGGTATTTGAAAGATACTTCATCTATGGATGGAGCTGGAATTGATGTATGGCTTGGCAGCAAAGAAGAAAAGAACGTTGATGCAGTCATGTGTATTGTGGATTTGATGAAGCGTGATTCAGAAATAAAAATTTTGTGTGGATGTACAGAAGAAGAAAAAAAGATTGTTTATCATTTTCATAATGAGTCTCAGTATATGAAAGGAATTCTAATTCGAAGAGAATAGTTAAAAATCATTTCCCCGAGGAACAGCTTACCTCGGGGAAGTTTTTTATAACACGCGCACTTCAAAAGCAGTTGTCTGTGGTGGGATACTGGCAGTCATAAATGTAGCATGGCGCACACGGACACGCATACCAGGAGTGAGTCTTGAAAATTCCATCGGTCTGCCATTTCGATTCAAAATAACCGCATCTTCTGGAACATTGAAGCGTATGATAGAAGAAGGGTTTTCGTTCTGTATAGTGGTAAAACTGCGGTTTCTTCTGTCAATATCCACAATTCTTCCAATGGTTGTCATGTCTTGTGGGAGCGGACGACTGATCACTCGAATTAAAAACGCAGCAGACTGTGGAGGAATGCTTCGCGTCATGGCAGAAGAGGCGACGGCATTGATCGTCATACCGACGCTTAGTTCACGAACTGGAAGCGGACGGCCACGTTCATCTAAAATAGTAGTATTGTTGTTCACAACAAGTACAATTGTCTGATTTCTTCTTCTATTGTTGATTCGTTCGTTATAAGTTACTGTGAGAAGCGTATTTCTAGAATCACGGTTTACGTTTTCTATGATTCCATTAGAAATACGGACAACAGAGTTGTCTGGAAAAAAATTAACCATAGGACACCTTCTTATGTTTTTAATTAATATATTCAGATTCAAAAAATCTGTTTATGAGTTACTATAATTATAATATAGGAATACTTGAAATACACAAATCGAATGATTAAAATGAAAGAATATAAAAAAAGGATAAGCAGATATGTTAGATAAAGTAGAAAAGCTGATTGCAATGTATAAAACAGGAGAACTTGGTGGAGAAGTGATGCCAGAGGATGCAAATCCGGGTCTGGAAAAAAGCAGTCTGGAGAATTATTTGTATTTTACACTTCCGATGGCACTGAACTATCAAAGAAATTCCTATAAATTGTGGGAAAGTGCATTAAAGACATACAATGATGAAGAAACAAGATTTGTTTTTTGTCCAAAGGTGTGTTTGGAAAGAGAATTTGAAGAAGTGCAGTATGCATTGACAAAATATAAAGTAGCACTTCAAAAACAGAAGCAGACAGAAATCTGGATTTCACTGTGCAAAACTTTTGTAGAAATGTTTGATGGGGATATCAGGAAGTTATTTGATGAACAGAAAAATGATATTGATTCCATTCGCTTTTTTATTCAGAAAGAACATAAAAAGAAATTTCCATATTTGTCAGGGACAAAAATCTGTAATTATTGGATGTATGTGATTTATCAGTACACTGATCGGAAATTTAAGGATGTCGGACAGTTGACAGTAGCGCCAGATACACATGTTTGCAAAGCATCTCTTAGATTGGGATTGATCAATGAAGCAGAGTTCAATTCAAGTAATGTACAACTCATTGTGATAGAACGATGGAAAGAGCTGCTGAAAGATACAGAGTATGTGCCGATTGATGTACATACACCACTTTGGCTTTGGAGCAGAAATGGATTCAAAGAAATGAAATAATAAATTGGAATAAGTGAGAGGGAAATATGGCAATTTACGGAGTAGAACAGCCAGAGTTATTAATGGTTGATGATAAAATAAGATTAAGAAGATATGATGGTGTGCATGAGTTTGCATTGGAATGGTATCAGGATGAAGAACTTGTATATCTGGTAGATGGTGTGAGAAAGCCATATACGATGGAAACGTTGAATGCAATGTACGGGTATCTGAATAAACAGGGAGAATTATATTTTATAGAGGCTTTGCAGGGTGATCATTATGTTCCGATAGGAGATGTCACATTCTGGCAGGAAGATATGCCGATCGTGATTGGAGATAAAAATTACAGAGGAAAGAAAGTCGGAAAGAAAGTAATAGAAACGCTGCTGAGACGTGGCAAAGCGTTGGGATACGATACAATGTATGTTGGTGAAATCTACGATTACAATATTGCTTCCAGAAAATGTTTTGAAAGTGCAGGATTTTATGCATACGAGAAAACAGAAAAAGGAAACAAGTACAAATATGGGAATTATATTAAAAATAATTTGAGTTATGAGGATTATTGCAAGTTGCGCACCAGTGTCGGATGGCTGAATTTTTCGGAAGCACAAACAAGAAAAAGTCTGCAAAATAGTTTGTATACAATTACCGTGGTGGATCAGGATCAGACGGTCGCGATGGGAAGACTGGTAGGAGACGGGATATATTATTTAGTTGTAGATGTGGTTGTGCAGCCAGACTATCAAAAAAAGGGGATCGGAAGCAGAATTCTGGATCTGTTAATTGAGTATGTAGATCAAGAAACACCAGAAAATGGGAGGTCCAGTATTCAGTTGATCGCTGAAAAAGGAAAAGAAGCGTTTTATTTAAAAAAAGGATTCAAACAGATACCGCATGAATATTGTGGTGCAGGCATGCGAAAGATTATCAGAAAATAAAATTTGTTAAATTATTGACAATTATATTAAAATATGATAAAGTCTATTCATCCAAATGAAAGGGAGTAGCTGAACGTTCTTTATGAACGGGTTTGCGATCGTCAACCGATATCGAGAGGTATCCGTAACAAATGAGATAGCAAGACTTTTATTATGGCAGATGTCATGATAAAGGTCTTTTTTTATTTAGCAGAAAAAATCAAATTCACTCATTATCATGGCAGAGCATAACATAGACTTGCAGAAAGAGAGGAAAAAATGAGTAACGAATTAATGAAAAGAGAGATCAAACAGGCAATTGAGGCAGGAGAAAATGCATTATCCAGTTTATATGCCGCACAGGATAAATTAAATAGCGCAAGGACCTGGGGAGCATTGGATATGTTCGGAGGCGGAATGTTTACCAGCATGGTAAAACGGTCTAAAGTCAATGATGCATCAAAATATTTGGAAGATGCAAAGAAAAATCTAATGATCTTCCAAAGAGAATTACAGGATGTAGAAGTACCGATGGATTTAAAAATTGAAATTGGGAGTTTTCTTTCCTTTGCCGATTTCTTTTTTGATGGATTTGTAGCAGATTATTTAGTTCAAAGAAAGATTTCAGATGCAAGAGAACAGATTTCAGATGCTACGTTTCGAGTAAATAAACTTTTAGACGAACTGAAATTACAATATAGACAGATTTAAAAGAAACATGAGAAAATCTTGATAACGCGGAGGATAAATTATGAGAGATTCATTGAGAATTTTATGTAATGATTTTATTCAGAACAGAGATACGATTAAAAGAACTTTAGGATGGGAAAGTAGTTATCTTTATCCAGTCTGTGCGGCGATGTTTACAGATAAACGCAAGCAGGCAACGGAAGCTGCTTTACGACAAAGCAGAGATATTTTAAAAATGCAGACAGGAATCTTTTCCAATTTTAGGAGTACATCAAAACTTGCTATGATTACCATGATGGCAATAGACGGTGACCCAGAAAAGAAACTCAAAAATGCTCTGCAAGTATATGGATTATTAAAAGAACATTTCTGGACATCAGATTTCCTGCCAATGGCATCAATGGTGATCACGGATATGACAGAACCGGAGCAATACAAAGAAGTTGCAGCAAAGACAAGAAGAATTTACAATCTGTTGAAAAATGAACATCCATTCTTAACTTCAAGTGAAGATAGCATATTTGCAACGTTGCTGGCGCTTTCAGATATGACAGATGCTCAGATTGTCAATGAAACAGAGCGCTGTTATCAATTGCTAAAGCCTGAATTTTTCTCGGGAAATGCAGTACAGTCTTTAAGCCATGTATTAGCACTTTGTGAGGGAACACCAGAAAATAAATGTCATCGTACGATGCAGCTTTACAATGGATTAAAAGCACGTGGCTGCAGATATGGTACAGGATATGAACTGGCAACGCTTGGCGTGCTGGCAATGCTTCCAGTAGAATTGGATCAGATCATACAGGATATCATTGACGTGGATCGATTTTTATGTGGACAAAGTGGTTATGGTATATTCGGCGTTGGAAAAAATCAAAGGATGATGCATGCAGGAATGCTGGTGACAAGTGATTATATGGATCAGAACAAGAATCATGCAATGAGCTCGGCAGCAATCAGCAGTACTATTTCCCTGATCGTGGCACAGCAGACGGCAACCTGTGCAGCAATCGCAGCTTCAAGTGCTGCAGCAGCAAATGCAAATTAAATAAAGTGTTTTCGATTTTGGATAGAAAATCCTAAGAAATTTATAAGAACATTCTAAGGAAAACCCAAAACATAAAATCTTCTGATTTATTATAATAAGTTTGAAAAAAATAATAGATCAGGAGGTTTTTTATGTATACACAAATGAACACATCGAAAAATTTAAATATAAGAATAAGAAGATTTGGAGACATCTGGAAGAAGATTGCAAGCGTAATGTTGACGATCGCAGGAATCTACACAGTAATGCTAGTTGGGAAATATTAAAAAATATTGTCAGACAACTTGACATTTCAAACATTGTGCGTATAATAAAAGTAAATTTCAACAACACGTTGAAGCGTTAATTGAATAAAACAAACAAAACCGTTGAAGTGGAGATAAAAATAGAAGAGGCGCTTACAGAGAGTCGGGATTGCTGAGAACCGATGGTATGCTGTCTATTAAATGGACCACGGAGGGCGCAGTCAAAAGAACCGTATGGTTCCTAGTATTCTGCGACGTGAGGGCATACGTGAGTTGCCAGGAATATGTTGGTATTCTGATGAGAGTGTGGATTCCACGAATCAAGGTGGCACCGCGGTATTTTTGTATATTTACCGTCCTTGACGATATTTTTGTATCGTCAAGGGCGTTTTTTTATTTTACAGAAAAACGAAACACTCTTCATGAATGATACCCCAGCAGATCATAAAGGAGGAAATTGGCATGACACTAGAAGAAACAAAAAAATTGGCTGAAAATTACAATGTAGTTCCTGTTTATGAAGAAATTCTGTCGGATATTAAGACACCGGTAGAGGTATTGAGAATCCTGAAAGGAGTCAGCACTCACTGTTTTATGCTTGAGAGTGTGGAAAATCAGGAACAATGGGGACGCTATACGTTTTTGGGATTTGACCCAATTATGGAAATTACTTGCACAGATGGAATGATGAACATTCGTAACAAGAAAGTAATTACGAAAAAAGTTTTTCATCCACGAAAAATCATTCAAAACATTCTAGAAGAATATCGAAGTCCAAAGATAGAAGGTCTTCCTACATTTACCGGAGGACTGGTAGGATATTTTTCTTATGATTATGTGAAATACAGTGAGCCATCTTTAAGTTTAGATGCAAAAGATGAAGAAGGATTTAAAGACGTAGATTTGATGTTGTTTGACAAAGTAATTGCATTTGACAATGTGAAACAGAAAATCATTGTCATAGTAAATATAAAAACAAAACAGTTGGAAACAGAATATGAAAAAGCCGTTTCGGAGATCCGGCGAATCATTTCATTGATAAAGGAAGGAACTCCAGTCCCTGTTATACCTGGGAAGATCAGATCAGAGTTCCGGAATCTGTTTGGAAAAGCTGAATATTGCAGCATGATAGAACAGGCAAAAAAATATATTTTCGAAGGTGATATTTTCCAGGTAGTACTTTCGAATCGACTGGAAGCAGATTATGAAGGCGGATTACTCAATGCATATCGCGTGCTTCGTACAACTAATCCGTCGCCATATATGTTTTATTTTAGTTCGGAGGATCTGGAAGTGGTGGGAGCATCACCAGAGACTCTGGTAAAGTTAGAAAATAATATACTTCATACTTTTCCATTGGCAGGAACAAGACCTAGGGGAGCGACAGTGGAAGCGGATTTGAGATTAGAACAGGAATTACTGGCTGATGAGAAAGAGCTTGCAGAGCATAACATGCTGGTGGATTTGGGAAGAAACGACTTGGGGAAAATCAGTAAATTTGGAAGCGTGCAGGTGGAAAAGTATTTGTCGATCGAACGATTTTCTCATGTGATGCATATTGGATCTACAGTGAGAGGTGAGATCAGAGCAGATAAAAGTGCGTTGGATGCAATTGATGCAGTTCTTCCGGCAGGAACATTGTCGGGTGCACCAAAGATTAGAGCAATCGAAATTATCAACGAGTTGGAAAATAATAAAAGAGGAATTTATGGCGGGGCGATTGGTTACATTGATTTTACTGGAAATATGGATACCTGTATCGCAATCCGAATCGCATTCAAAAAGAATGGAAAAGTATTTGTCCGGTCGGGAGCAGGAATTGTGGCAGACAGTGTTCCAGAGAAGGAATATGAGGAATGCATCAATAAAGCAAAAGCAGTAATGAAAGCATTGGAAATGGGAGAGGGGGAACTGGAATGATTTTGTTGATTGATAATTATGATAGTTTTTCCTATAACCTTTATCAGATGATAGGAGAAATTAATCCAGATATCCGAGTCATAAGAAACGATGAAATGACGCTGGAAGAGGTCGCGTACTTAAATCCATCCCATATCATTTTATCTCCAGGACCAGGAAAACCAAAAGATGCAGGAATATGAGGAATGCATCAATAAAGCAAAAGCAGTAATGAAAGCATTGGAAATGGGAGAGGGGGAACTGGAATGATTTTGTTGATTGATAATTATGATAGTTTTTCCTATAACCTTTATCAGATGATAGGAGAAATTAATCCAGATATCCGAGTCATAAGAAACGATGAAATGACGCTGGAAGAGGTCGCGTACTTAAATCCATCCCATATCATTTTATCTCCAGGACCAGGAAAACCAAAAGATGCAGGGATATGTGAGGCAGTGGTTACAGAATTTGGAGAAAAGACCCCGATTCTTGGTGTCTGTCTTGGACATCAGGCAATCTGTGAAGTGTATGGGGCGACCATAACTTATGCGAAACAGTTGTTTCATGGAAAGCAGTCGGTCGCGAAGATTATAAATGAAAGTAGAATTTTAGAAGGTCTGGCAGAAGAAATAAAAGTGGCGAGGTATCATTCACTGGCAGCCAAAAAAGAAACTATTCCGGAAGAATTACAAATTACAGCAGTTACAGATGATGGTGAGATTATGGCGGTGGAACATAAAACCTATCCTGTATATGGATTACAATTCCATCCAGAATCTATTATGACACCAGAAGGCAAGCAGATTTTAAAAAGATTTTTGGAGGGGTAAAAGATGATAAAAGAAGCAATTGCAAAATTAGTAAATAGGGAAGATTTGGATCAGGAAATGATGACAACTGTTATGAATGAAATTATGACAGGAGAAGCAACAGATGCACAGAAAGCGTCTTTCCTTACCGCGATGAACATGAAGGGAGAGACGATTGAAGAGATTACTTCGGCAGCAAGAGTGATGAGACAGCATTGCGAGCGATTCTTAAACGATATGGAGGTATTAGAAATTGTTGGCACAGGAGGAGATGGCTCCAACAGCATTAACATTTCTACATTGGCATCAATCGTGGCATCTTCAGTTGGAATCCCGGTTGCAAAGCATGGAAACCGAGCAGCATCCAGCAAATGTGGAACAGCGGACTGTCTGGAAGCACTTGGCGTAAAGATTGATCTGACGCCAGAGAAAAGTGCAGAGTTATTAAAGGAACTGAATATCTGTTTCCTGTTTGCACAGAAATATCATACAGCCATGCGATTTGTAGGTGGTGTAAGAAAAGAAATGGGTGTTCGTACGTTATTTAATTGTCTTGGGCCATTAGCGAATCCTGCGGGAGCAAGTATGCAGCTTCTTGGGGTGTATGGAAAAGATCTGGTAGAACCTTTGGCAAGGGTTCTGATGAATCTTGGCGTAAAAAGTGCAATGGTGGTATATGGAGAAGACAGTATGGATGAAATTTCACTGAGCGCACCGACCTTTGTATGTGAGACAATGGGCGGAGAGTTCAAAACGTATGAGATCACGCCAGAACAATATGGTTTTTGCAGATGCAAAAAAGAAGATCTCGCCGGCGGAACACCAGAAGAAAACGCAGCGATCGCCAGAAGAATTTTAGAAGGAGCAAAGGGGCCAAAGACGGATGCAGTGATCTTGAATGCAGGAGCAGCGATTCATATTGCAAAAGGATGCTCCATGGAAGAAGGAATTGAGATTGCGAAGGAGGCAATCTCAAACGGGACTGCATTGAAGCAATTGGAAAAATTCATTGAATACAGTAATCGATAGAGGGCTACTATGAACATACTAGAAGAAATTGCAGCAAAAAGAAAATTGGATATAAAAATTCGGAAAGAAATGAAATCCCTGGAACAGGTAAAAAAGGAAGCGGTTCGGATCGCAGAAGAAGAACGGAGAAATAATGGTGCATTTTTATTTTTGTTTGAGCAGAGTTTGAGGGGGAAAGAAATTCATTTTATCTGCGAAGTGAAAAAGGCGTCTCCCTCCAAAGGACTGATCGCAGAGACCTTCCCGTATTTAGAAATTGCAAAGGAGTATGAAAAAGCTGGAGCATCTGCAATCTCTGTTTTGACTGAGTCAGAATACTTTTTGGGAAAGGATCAATACCTGAAAGAAATCGCAGCAAATGTACAGATACCAGTTTTGCGAAAGGATTTCACGGTTGATGTGTACCAAATATATGAAGCAAAACTATTGGGAGCAAGTGCAGTTCTGCTGATCTGTTCTTTATTGGATGATGAAACATTAAAAACATTTCTGAATACAGCGCATGAGATTGGCTTATCTGCTTTAGTAGAAGCACACGATGAAACAGAAGTGAAACGGGCACTGAATGCAGGAGCAAGAATCATCGGAGTGAACAATCGGAATCTTAAAGATTTTACGATTAACATACAAAATAGTGTAAATCTGAGAAAACTGGTGCCAGAGAATGTGATATTTGTTTCGGAGAGTGGGATGAAAACGGCAGAAGATATTCAGGTATTGAAAGAAAATGGAACCAATGCTGTATTGATCGGAGAGACACTGATGAGAGCAGCAGATAAAGAGAAGATGTTGAAAGCGTTGTCGGGTGAAGTGATATGACAAAGATAAAAATATGTGGTCTGCGGCGTGAAGAAGATGTGGATTATGTAAATGCATGTAGACCAGACTATGCAGGATTTGTATTTGCCGAGAGCAAAAGAAAAGTAACCAAGGAGCAGGCGAAACATCTTCGGTCTCAGTTGGAGCAAGGAATCGTACCAGTTGGTGTGTTTGTAAATGAAACGATAGATACAATTGTAGAACTTGTGGAAGAAGGTGTGATCGAGGTGATTCAGCTGCACGGCGATGAAACGGAAAGTTACATAGAAGCACTCAGGTGGCGTGTTGGGAATGTGAAGATCATAAAAGCAGTCCGGGTGGCATCGAAAGAGGATGTGACAGATTGTGAGACGACGATAGCGGATTATTTGCTGTTTGACTCCAGAACGTTAGAAGGATATGGAGGAACTGGAAAACAATTTGACTGGAAGTTGATCGCACAGATTCAAAAACCATTCTTTCTTGCAGGAGGGATTCATACGGAGAATGTAGAAGAAGCAATAAAGATGACAAGACCATTTGCGGTGGATGTCAGCAGTTCTGTAGAAACAAATGGTTACAAAGATAGAGACAAGATAATAGAAATCGTGGAAAAAGTAAGGAGAAATTGATATGGCAAAAGGAAGATATGGAATTCATGGTGGACAATATATCCCAGAAACGCTGATGAATGAGGTGATCAAGTTAGAAAAAGCATATGAATTTTATAAAAATGATCCAGAATTTAATCAGGAATTAAATACATTGCTTGCAGAGTACGCAGGAAGACCGTCTCTTTTGTATTATGCGGAAAAGATGACAAAAGATCTGGGCGGGGCAAAGATTTATTTCAAGCGAGAGGATTTAAATCATACAGGTTCACACAAAATCAATAACGTACTTGGTCAGGCGCTTCTTGCAAAGAAAATGGGAAAAACAAGAATCATAGCCGAGACTGGTGCAGGACAGCATGGAGTTGCAACTGCAACGGCGGCTGCACTTTTAGGACTGGAATGTGAAATCTTTATGGGAAAAGAAGATACCATCCGTCAGGCGCTGAACGTATATCGTATGAAACTGCTTGGGGCAAAAGTAAATGCAGTGGAGACAGGTACGATGACACTCAAAGATGCAGTAAATGAATGTATGAGAGAGTGGACAAAACGAGTAGACGATACGCTTTATGTACTGGGCTCTGTTATGGGACCACATCCATTTCCTATGATCGTTAGGGATTTCCAAAGTGTGATCAGCAGAGAAGCAAGAGCACAGATTCTTGAAAAAGAAGGAAAACTTCCGGATGTAGTAATGGCCTGCGTTGGCGGCGGAAGCAATGCCATGGGTATGTTTTATGAATTTATCAAAGATGAATCGGTGCAGTTGATCGGTTGTGAGGCAGCAGGACTTGGTGTAGATACAGAAAAAACAGCAGCAACGATCGCAACTGGTACAGAAGGAGTCTTCCATGGAATGAAATCTTATTTCTGTCAGGATCAATATGGACAGATAGCACCGGTATATTCCATTTCAGCCGGGCTTGATTATCCTGGAATCGGGCCAGAACATGCACATCTGCATGATACAGGAAGAGCAAAATATGTTCCAGTGACGGATGATGAGGCAGTAGAAGCATTTGAATACATTGCAAAAACAGAAGGAATTATTGCAGCAATCGAAAGTTCACATGCGGTAGCACATTTGATGAAAATTGCGCCAACCATGAGAAAAGACCAGATCATTATCTGTTGTTTGTCAGGACGCGGGGACAAAGATGTGGCAGCAATTGCAAGATACAGAGGAGTAGATTTATATGAGTAGAATAAGCGAAGCATTTACAGATAAAAAAGCATTTATTGGATTTCTGACAGCAGGAGATCCGTCACTGGAAAAAACAGAAGAATTTATCATCGAAATGGAAAAGGCAGGGGCAGCATTGATCGAGATTGGGATTCCGTTTTCAGATCCAATCGCAGAAGGTCCGGTGATTCAGAATGCAAATGTCAGAGCATTATCAGCTCCGGGAGGATGTACCACAGATATGGTGTTTGAAATGGCAGCAAATGTCAGAAAAAAAGTTACCGTTCCAATGGTATTTCTTACTTATTTAAATCCGGTTTTTAAATATGGATATGAGGCATTTTGCAAGAGATGCGAAGCAGTGGGAGTAGATGGAATCATTATTCCGGACCTGCCATATGAAGAGAGACAGGAACTTGCACCAATTGCAGCGCAGTATGGAGTGGATATCATTTCTATGATCGCACCTACCAGCAAAGATAGGATTCAGATGATTGCCAAAGAAGCAGCAGGTTATATTTATCTGGTATCTTCTATGGGGGTAACAGGTGTGAGAAGTGAGATCACAACCGATATCAGCGAGATGGTACAAAGTATAAAAAAGGTGACAGATACACCGGTGGCAGTTGGATTTGGAATCAATACGCCGGAGCAGGCTGCAAAGTATGGAAAGATAAGTGATGGTGTGATCGTTGGAAGTGCGATTGTAAAAATCATCGAGCAATACGGAGAAAATGCGGCGGCGCATATTTATGAATATGTAAGTGCAATGAAGGCTGGTTTGGAATAGAGAAAAATGGTAAAATGGATGCATCAAAGAGGAAAGTGCAGGAAAATAACATGGGGATTTATTTTGATCACGAGAGACGAGTATTTAAACTGGACACAGAGCATACGACCTATCTGATCGGACTGACAGAAGAAGGGTATGTGGGACACATTTATTATGGAAGAAGACTGAATCATGTCGGTGGAATCGGACTTTTAAGAATCGGAGAGCATCCATTTACTCCGGGTAAAAACAAAAGAGAAAAATCAGCATTTCTGGATTCATTTCCAACGGAATATCCGACAGGAGGAATCGGGGACTATCGCGAAAGTTGTCTGAATGTCAGAAATGAGCAAGGATGTGTTGGAGCGGAACTTCTTTTTGACAAATATGAGATTTTGAAGGGGAAACCAGGGTTATCCGGGCTTCCGGCAACGTTCGGAAAAGAAAATGAAGTGGAGACACTAAAGATTGTATGTGAGGATGCAGTACTTGGAATTCAGGTGGAACTTCTCTACTCTGTTTTTGAAAAAGAAGATTGTATCACACGCAGTGTGAATGTAAAGAATCTGGGAACACAGACATTGTATCTGGAGAAAGTATACAGCGCATGTATTGACATGGATAATCGTGATTTTGAGATGATCAGTCTCCACGGTTCCTGGGGAAGAGAACGCCATATCCAAAGAGGAAAGATCCGCTATGGAAAGCAGATGGTGTCTTCTATCTGCGGAAAATCAAGCCATCAGGAACATCCATTTTTGGCATTGGTTACACCTGAGACAACACAAGAAACGGGTGAAGTGTATGCGATGAATTTTGTGTATTCCGGAAACTTTATCGCACAGGCTGAAGTGGCGCAGTACAATCAGGTGCGTATGGTAATGGGAATCCATGCAGAAGAGTTTAGATGGAAACTGGTACCGGGAGATGCATTCCAGGCACCAGAGGTAGTTATGACATATTCGGCTGAGGGGCTTGGAAAGATGACACGTTCTTTCCATGATCTTTATCGATCACATTTGATTCGAAGTCCATATCAATATAAAGAAAGACCTGTGCTTATCAATAACTGGGAAGCAACGTATTTTGATTTTAATACAGAAAAATTATTGGCGATTGCCAGGGAAGCAAAATCATGCGGAATCGAGATGCTGGTCATGGACGATGGCTGGTTTGGGAAGAGAAACAGTGACGATTGTTCGCTTGGCGACTGGTTTGTGAATGAAGAAAAACTGACCACAGGACTGCCGGATCTGGCAAGAAGAGTCAATGAAATCGGTCTAAAATTTGGTATCTGGTTTGAACCAGAGATGATTTCACCAGATTCTGAACTTTATCGAGAACACCCAGATTGGGCAATTCAGATTCATGGAAGAGAAGCAACTCAGATCAGAGCCCAATATGTTCTGGATATTACGAGAAAAGAAGTAAGAGATTATGCATATGAATGTGTGGCAAATGTTTTGCGAAATGCTCCAATTGCCTATGTGAAATGGGATATGAACAGACAGCTTTCGGATTATGGCAGCTATAAACTGGAAAGTGATGCTCAGCAGGAACTGGCTCACAGATATATGCTTGCGGTCTATGAAATGCAGGAACGATTGATCCAGGAATTTCCAGATTTGTTATTGGAAAACTGTTCCGGCGGCGGAGCAAGATTTGATCCGGGTATGTTGTATTACAGCCCACAGATATGGTGTACAGATGACACAGACGCTGTGGAAAGATTGCATATTCAGGAAGGAACGGCGCTGATTTATCCACTGTCTACAATGGGAGCGCATGTCAGTGATTGTCCAAACCATGCACTTGGGCGCAGTACTCCATTTGAAACGAGAGGACATGTGGCACTGGCAGGTACGTTTGGGTACGAACTGGATGTCACAAAGATCTCACAGGAAGAGAGAGCGCAGATCCCAAATCAGGTGGATATGTACAAAAAATATCGTTATCTGATTCAGACTGGTGATTATTATCGAATCGCATCCTGGTCGGAGGCCAAGCCTTATGATTGCTGGGAAGTTGCGGCAAAGGATGGTTCGGAAGCGCTGGTTACATTTGTTCAGGTGCTGAACAGAACGAATACGTTAAGCCGTCCGATTTGCATAAAAGGGCTGGATCTGCAGGCAAACTATCAGTTGGAAGGAACCGATGAAGTCTACACAGGGGAAGAACTGGCTTATTGTGGTTATGTGGTAGAAAAGATCATGGGAGATTTCCAGAGTAGATTGTATCATTTTATAAGAGTTTAATTAAAAGAGATTGTGCGTGCACAATCTCTTTATTGTATCGCCTTCAATTCAAGTAAATAAAGGGAAATCATAATCTTTACACGGTTTTCATTGGTTGTAATATCGTATCCCAGAATTTCTTTGATATTTTTTATTTTATATTTCAGTGTGTTCTGATGAAAAAAAGTTGCATCAGCGGTCTGGGTAATACTGCAGTTGTTTGCAAAAAAGTCTTTTAAGACCTGCATATACGAAGTTTTGTGTTCCTGATCATAAGCAATTAATTTTCCGAGCGTATTTTGAATGAATGCCGGATAGAGGGTTTCGGAGTCTGTCACACTGGTCAGAATCTGATACACTCCCAGATCATCATAACAAATCGGATTCTCATCTGAAATTTTATTACACATACGGAATGCCAGAATTGCGTTCTTGTAGGAAGTATGTAAATCAGAAATCAAATGAACCATCGGGCCAATGGCAATCTGTATGCCGGGATTTGTGTTGCAGAAAGAGGCTAATATCTCCTTTAATTCTTTTAAAGGGAGGTTTGGCGTCATTAAGATCAAATAGTCTTTTTCTTCATATATAATACTTTGTTTCAAAGTATGCTGCAATATTTTGGTGGCTTGACTGATATTCCAGAAAGCATCAGGATTTTCATCTTTTAAACAAGAAGGTCCGATGACGGAAATAATATAAGTAGAATCACGATAAAAACCATTTCGCTCAAAATGATTCAGATAAAGCTGTTCATCGTTTGGATAGTAAATAGCATTTTTGAGTGCTGCGATCAGGTTGGTTTCATTTCTTTCGTGATCCAGCAGAATCTCTGAAAAGCGCCGCATGATCTTGGAGTAAGAGGTATCCCAGCTTGCAAAGAAAAGAGGAAATGCAATTTCATTACAATGCTGTATTACTTTCTCGGAAAATGAGTTGGGATCCTGACAGGATACAATAAGACCATGTGCATTCATCGATACGATCTGGTCGATAAATTCTATCTGTGCTTCTGACGAATCAGTGCTGATACTGGTATTAAAAATCAGTTCCTCGCCGTGCAGGAGATAGATGAATTCTTTGTTTTCAATGACATGGAACCATTCGATTTTTTGATCAAAACAGCTCGTTGTCATTAAGCGCACATCAAAATCATGATAAATTGCCTGATAAAGAGTTTCTAATTTTACTGACATAATTTTTCTCCTAAAAGTCAAAAAAGAGTGTGTTTTGATTTATTATAACACAAAAAAGAGAAAAAAATTGTACTTATGGTACAATTTCTCGCGGATTTTATGTCGCGCATAGACATAGGAAAAAGAAAAGATGCGTGATATAATCAATTATAGAACATTTCTATGAGATGTTTACAATCAAGCTCCAAAATATATCAAAAAACCAGGTCCCGAAGCCTGGTTTTTTGTTTTATATTACAAGGATGATTGAAAGCGTGTTTAGAAACAGGTATAATAATTTAGATAGACTCAGAAAGGAGAAGGGTATGAAGCAGAACAGAAAAGAAAAATATACAAAAGTATCGCTTGTAATAGAATTTTTGAAAGGAAATCTTCATTATTTTGTAATCAGCATTTTGTCGGCGTTGATTGTAACCGGACTTGATATGATTTCTCCGCAACTGATTCGAACTACAGTAGACAGTATTATCGGAACAAAAGCACTGGAACTTCCGGAGTTTTTACTGCATATGATTGAGAATATTGGAGGAATCAGTTATTTACGGGAAAATATCTGGATCATTGCGGGACTGGTGGTAGTCATAGCAGTTTTTACTGCCGTATTTCGGTACATATTCAATCTTTACAACACGAAAGGGGCAGAGGCTCTTGTGCAGACAATGCGGAATCGTTTGTTTTCGCATATTCAGAAACTTCCTTTTTCGTGGCATATGAAAAATCAGACAGGCGACATTATCCAGCGCTGTACGTCTGATGTGGAAATGATCAAAAACTTTATTTCGGAACAACTTACAAGCGTGTTTCGAATTGTGATTCTGATCACCATGTCTCTTGTATTTATGTTTTCTATGAATGTGAAACTTGCATCCATTGCAGTTGCATTTATACCGATCATTATCGGATACTCGCTGTATTTTCACACGCATATCCGTGACAATTTCACCAAGTGTGATGAAAATGAAGGGGTATTATCGACGATCGCGCAGGAAAACCTGACAGGAGTCAGAGTGGTTCGAGCATTTGGACGTGAGAAATTTGAGAAGGACCGTTTTGAAAAGCAAAATAATCTTTATACAGACGCATGGATGCATTTATGTAAGTTTTTAGCATTGTTTTGGGGTGCAGGAGATTTGTTTTCAGGATTGCAGCTTATGGCGGTTGTGGTTTTTGGTGCTGTTTTCAGTGTGAATGGTGAGATGACAGCGGGCGAATTTATCGCGTTTATCTCTTATAATTCTATGCTTACATGGCCGGTTCGTTCGCTTGGACGTATGATTTCAGAAATGAGCAAAGCAGGAGTTTCAGTAGATCGTCTTTGCTATATTATGAATTCGGAAGCAGAAAAGGATAAAGAAGATGCATCGACTCCGGATATGCATGGGGACATTGTTTTTGAACATGTTTCATTTGGATATGGAGATGTGGAAGTATTAAAAGATATCACCTTTACGATTCCAAAAGGAACTACATTTGGTATTCTGGGAAGTACCGGTTCCGGAAAATCAACGCTTATGTATCTTTTGAACCGACTGTATGATCTTCCAAAGGAAAATGGCCGCATTACTGTTGGTGGTGTGGATGTGGCGGATATGAAAGGAGAATGGGTTCGTTCAAATATTGGTATGGTGCTTCAGGAACCATTTTTATTTTCTAGAACGATCGCAGAAAATATCGGTATCACGAAGAAAGATTTTACATTGTCGGAAGTACGCGCAGCTGCTGCAATTGCCTGTGTGGACACATCTGTGATGGAATTTACGCAGGGGTATGATACCATTGTCGGAGAACGTGGTGTGACTTTGTCAGGAGGACAAAAACAGCGTACAGCGATTGCAAGAATGCTGACACAGGAAACGCCAATCATGGTCTTTGATGATTCTTTATCGGCTGTGGATGCAGAGACGGATGCAAAGATCCGTAAGGAGCTTCGAAAGAATCTAGGCGATTCTACGGTGATTCTGATCGCACATCGTGTCACAACATTGATGCAGGCAGACTGTATTATGGTAATGGACAAAGGGCAGATTGCTGAGATTGGAACACATGAAGAATTGATGGAAAAGAATGGTATTTATCGTAAAATCTATGATATGCAGATGACGTTGGGAGAGGAGGAAACATTACATGAATAAACAAAAAGAAGAACAAAAAGAATATGTTTCTCTCAAATATTTTGGAATCCCCAAATTGTTTCCATATTTAAAACCATACAAATTTATCATGATAAGTATGGTTGTTTTGGGATTTGCAGGTGGATTGGTGGATATTATTCTTCCATTGTTTCAGAAGTATGCACTGAATAATTTTATTGGAAAGGGAACGCTGGATTCGTTAAGTGGATTTGTCATAGCGTACGTTTTGATTTTGCTCTTTCAGGTATTGGCAAATGGAATTTCAGCTTACCAGGCATGCCAGATTGAAATGTATGTCGGTCGAGATATGAAGCGTGAGAGTTTCAATCATCTTCAGACACTTGCTTTTTCGTACTATAATCAAAATAGTGTAGGTTATATTCATGCAAGAGTTATGAGTGATACCAATCGTATCGCATCATTGGTTTCGTGGGGACTTATGGATGGTGTATGGAATCTTTCCTATATCGCGGGTGCGATCGTGGTTATGCTGACGATTGATTTTAAATTGGCTATGTGGGTGATCGTGATCGTTCCGATCACAGCACTTGGAGCTGCATTTTTTCAGAAAAAACTGGTGACTTTAAATAGAAAAATTCGTGAAGTGAATTCCAAGATTACAGGAAATTTCAATGAAGGGATTACTGGTGCAAAGACCACGAAGACCCTGGTCATTGAAAAGAAAATGGAAGATAATTTCGAGGAAACGACAGAGGAAATGTATAAGACATCGGTACATGCAGGACATTATCGTTCTTTGTTTGCTTCGATGATTTCGTTTGCAGCATCGCTCGCACTTGCACTGGTACTCTGGCAAGGCGGTATCATCACGATGAAAGGTGTGATGGAGCTTGGAACGTTGTCTGTATTTATGTCTTATGCTCTTGGAATGATGGAACCTGTGCAGTGGGTAGTTCGTGCGATATCGCAGCTTATTATCGTACAGGTTAATGTAGAACGTTTTACACGTTTGATGGAAACAAAATCCGATGTCCGTGACACAGAAGCGGTAATTGAGAAGTATGGTGATTCTTTTGAACCGAAGAAAGAAAACTGGGAACCGCTGCATGGTGATATCACATTTGAAGATGTCTCATTTAAATATCCGGATGGGGATGAATACGTGCTGGAGCATTTCAATCTTCATGTACCGCAGGGAACAAATGTTGCAATTGTTGGTGAAACCGGTGCAGGAAAGTCTACGCTGGTCAATCTGGTCTGTCGTTTCTTTGAACCGACGTCCGGAAGAATTTTGATTGATGGGAAAGATGCAAGAGAGCGTTCGCAATTGTGGCTTCATAGTAATATTGGATATGTATTGCAGACCCCGCATTTGTTCTCAGGAAGTGTTCTGGAAAATCTAAAGTATGGAAATCCAGATGCTACTATGGAAGAAATCGAAGCGGCAGTCAAGAGTGTATCAGCAGATGGCGTGATCGCGCGTATGGATAAAGGTTATGACAGTGAAGTAGGAGAAGGCGGTGATCTTCTTTCAACAGGGGAAAAACAGTTGCTTTCTTTTGCAAGAGCCATCCTTGCAAATCCACGTATTTTTGTGTTGGATGAAGCAACGTCGTCGATTGACACAGTGACAGAAAAGCTGATTCAGGATGCGATTGAAAATCTGATGAAAGGAAGAACTTCCTTTGTAATTGCACATAGACTGTCTACAATTCGTCAGGCAGATGTGATCCTGGTCGTAAAAGACGGGAAAATCATTGAACAAGGTACGCACAAAGAATTGATTGCTAAAAAAGGTGCTTACTATAACCTGTATACAAAACAATTCCAGGAAGAAACCATGGCAAATGCTATGGAGGAGGCTTTTAAGTAGGAGGATTGCTGATGATAAGAAGATTATATCCAGGCGGAAAACGAAAAGCGTTTAATATTACATATGATGATGGGATTTTGCAGGATGTACGTTTTGTGGAATTGCTTAACAAATATGATATAAAGGGAACGTTCAATCTGAATTCAGAGTTGATGAGAAATGAGTTTGAATGGGTGCATGAGTGCGGGATGACGGTGAAAAGACTCCCGGCCCATGCGGTTGTGGATTTGTATCAGAATCACGAGGTGGCAAGTCATACATTGACACATCCATATATGTTTGGGCTTTCAGAGGAAGCAATTATGTATGAGATGGGAAAAGACAAAGAGAATCTGGAAGCCTTGTTTGGAAGAAAGATTTCAGGGTTTGCCGTTCCGTTTGATTATTATGATGAGCTGATTGAGCGATGCGTGAGAAACTGTGGATTTGAATATGGAAGATGTTCAGAAGAGAGCAGAAGTTATAAGCCTTGTGAAGACTATTTTAGGTGGAAAGCAGGGATTTTCCATCTGTCACCAGATTTTGAGGGATTTGTAGAAGGATTTTTCCAGACAGAAGAAGAACTGGCAGTTTGTCAGATTGTTGGTCATGCATATGATCTGGATGTAGAAGGTATGTGGGATGTGATGGAAGCAATTCTGCAAAGAATTCAGAAAGATGAGACGGTATGGTCAGCAACACATATCGAGTTGGTACAGTATTTAAAGGCAATGCGACAGGCAGCCTTAACAGAAACGTACATAAAAAATAACAGTGAGAATGTGTTATGGTTTGAGATTGCCGGAGAAATCAAAATGTTACAACCTTGGGAAATGTACAAGATTCAATAAAAAAGAAAAGGAGAAGGGACAAAATGAGCGGGATTTTTCACAGAGTAAGTATTCGAAAATATCTGGACAGACCAGTAGAACAGGAGAAGATTGTTACAATGCTTCGTGCGGCGATGGCAGCACCTTCAGCTTGTAACCAGCAGCCATGGGAGTATTATGTGGTGGCAGACAAAGAGAAGATTGCAGAACTTTCACAGACGTCACCATATGCGACATGCGTAAAGGAGGCGCCGATTGTATTTGTGGCCTGCTACAGAAAAGAATTGATCGCACCATCTTATGCGGAAATCGATATGAGTGCATCCGTAGAAAATCTGCTGCTTCAGGCAGACGAATTGGGACTTGGTGCTGTTTGGATTGGAATTGCACCAATTGAGGAACGTATGGAAAATGTAGCAAAAGTCATTGGTCTGCCAGAAAATTTATCGGCATTTGCATTGATTTCATGCGGATATCCAGGCGAAACAAGGGAACAGCAGGATCGATATGAAGAAAGCAGAGTACATTATCTGTTGTAGGTATTTGAATGAATATTATGGTAAAAGTAGTCAAAAGCAATCGAAAGACAGTAAGCATTGAGATTACAAAAGATGCAGAAGTGATCGTGCGAGTGCCTTTTCAGATGCCTGACACAGAGATTCAAAAGTTTTTGAATGAGAAGTCGGACTGGATAGAAAAGCATATCCAGATGCAGAGATTGCGAATGGAGAACGCAAAACATACAAAACAGTTGACGGAGGAAGAGATTCAGAAACTGGCGGAGAAAGCATTGGAAGTGATTCCAAAGAGAGTTGCCTATTATGCAAAGCAAATGGGAGTTACTTACGGCAGGATTACGATCCGTAATCAAAAAACACGCTGGGGAAGCTGCAGCAGTAAGGGAAATTTGAATTTTAACTGCATGTTGATGTTACTGCCTCCTGAGATTCAGGATTATGTGGTGGTGCATGAATTGTGTCATCGAAAAGAGATGAATCATTCCTCGAGGTTTTGGGCGGAAGTGGAGAAAGTACTGCCGGATTATCAGACTAGAAGAAAATGGTTAAAAGAAAACGGAAGATTATAATCTTAGTCAAAGGTGTAAAATCGAAAGAGGAGTAGGACACAATGATTTTTGGAAAACATATTAACAAATATTATTTAAAGCATGGCGGAAGATTGCTGCTCGGACTGATCGCACTGATTACCGTAGACTATCTGCAGCTTCTGATTCCGAATCTGTACCAGATGCTCATCAATGGTATGAACCAGGGCTATGTGGTGCAAAATGGTGTGCAGATGGCGTTTGATATGGATTTTCTGTTAGATCAGATCTGTATGCCGATGGTCGGAATCATCCTTTCCATCGTAGTAGGACGATTTATCTGGAGAATTGCAATCTTTGGTGCAGCGATCAAGGTGGAGACTGATTTACGCAACCGGATGTTTGATCATGCAAAAGACTTGAGCAGAGAGTATTATCAGGTCAATAAAGTAGGAAATCTGATGAGTTTATTTACCAACGACCTGGATACGATTCAGGAATGTTATGGATGGGGCTTTTTGATGTTTTTCGATGCTGCCTTTTTAGGAGGACTGGCATTGATCAAGATGTGGGGTATGGACAGAGTTCTTACGATCTTTGCAATGATTCCAATGGCATTTTTGATGGCGGCAAGTAAAGTGGTTTCTGATTATATGACAAAGAAATGGGATTTACGTCAGGAAGCATTTTCAAAATTATCTGATTTTTCACAGGAAAGTTTTTCTGGGATTGCAGTGATCAAGGCGTTTGTAAAAGAAGCAAAGGAACTGATGGCATTCCAGAAACTGAATAAAGAAAACGAAGATACCAACATTGATTACACCAGATCATCTGTACTTCTTAAAATTCTTGTTACGCTTTTTATTGAAAGTGTAATTTGTGTTATTTTGGGATATGGCGGTTATCTGGTATATCAGGGGAAATTTAATGCAGGCCAATTGGTTGAATTTATTGGATATTTCAACTCAATCGTATGGCCGATCATGGCGGTAGCAGATCTGGTAGACATGACTTCCAGAGGAAAGGCATCGTTAAAGAGAATCAGTGAGCTTCTGGATGCAAAGCAGGATGTGATTGACCGTCCGGATGTGAAGACGCTTCCGGAAATCCAGGGAAATATCGAATTCCGTGATCTGACATTCCATTATCCAGATGGCGAATACGAGGCTTTGGAACATGTTTCATTTAAGATCAATGCAGGTGAAAATGTCGGCCTGATCGGGAAAACAGGTTCTGGTAAGACCACATTGGTAGACTTGATCTTACGTACTTATAATGTACCAGACGGTACGATTTTTATTGATGGACACGATGTAAATACTGTTGCAATCCGTGATGTCCGTGCAGGATGTGCATATGTGCCGCAGGATAATTTCCTGTTCTCGGATACGATTGAAAATAATATTTCTTTTGGTACAGAAGAAAAGTCACATCATTCTGTAGTTAAAGCAGCATCGCTTGCAGATGTGGACAGTAATATCAAAGAATTCCAGCAAGGATATGGAACAGTACTTGGAGAACGAGGCGTGACGGTTTCAGGCGGACAGAAGCAGCGTATTTCCATTGCGAGAGCACTTATGAAGAATGCTCCGATCCTGATTCTGGATGACTCCGTTTCGGCAGTAGATACCAAGACAGAAAAGACCATTCTGGAAAATCTTCGTGCGACGCGTGCAGGAAAGACGACGATCCTGATCGCACACCGTATTTCAACGATCGAAAAGATGGATAAGATTTTATTCATTGATGAGGGAAAACTTGTTGCAGTCGGAGCACACAAAGAGTTATACGATACCTGTGAAGACTATCGAAAGATGGTAGACTTGCAGCAGTTAGAAGAGGAAGGAGGCGGACAGAATGCATGAGTATTTGCCGATCATAATTGTTAGTGCGATCATTGGTTCATTTGCAATCGTGTTTATTATGGCGTTTCTTGCAATTAAGAACAAAAAAGAGGCAATTGGCTATGACCGTAATATGTCGGATTCTGAATTGATCAAGCGGCTGATGTACTATGCAAAGCCATATTGGAAAGAATTCATTCTGGTATTTGTGATCATGCTCATTTCCATTGCGTATGATCTTGTTTCGCCGCTGATCATCGGTAGAATAGAAAAGATGGTTAAAGACGATTTCCTTTTGAAAGACTTGTATACAACAGTTGGGATATACGTTAGTATCTTGATCGTGAGTCTGATCTGCACTTACTTTCAGGCAATCATTTTACAGAGAATCGGGCAGAAGATTCTGTCTTCTTTAAGGACAGATATTTTTACGCATATAGAAAGTTTGTCTCATGAGCAATTGAATAATATTCCGGTTGGAAAGCTTGTAACCAGAGTCACAAACGATACGAATGCGATTTCAATGATGTTTACAAACGTACTTGTGACGATGGTGAAAAATGTAATGGTAATCGTCGGAGTACTGGGTGCAATGCTGATGCTGAACTACGCATTGACATTGATCGTTCTTTGTTTTGTGCCGTTTGTAATTTTATTCACCGTGATTTTCCGTACCTTTTCCAGAAAGGTACACCGTACGGTAAATGATACAAGAACAGATATCAATACATATTTATCAGAAAATCTTTCAGGGATTAAGATCACACAGATTTTTAACCGCGAAGAACAAAAAATGCAGGATTTCCTGGAGAAAAGCGATAAGCTCCAAAAAGCAAAGATGAATCAGATTTTTGTGTTTGGTGTATTCAGACCAATGGTATATATGCTGAACGTTTCGACGGTGCTTTGTCTGTTCTATTTTGGAGCCAAAGGCTATATCAAAGATACTGCGCTTTTAGGACAGGTGATTGACAGTAGTATTATCGTATCGTTCTATATGTATATTTCTAAATTTTACAATCCGATCCAGACTTTGGCAGAGCAGTTTGACATTCTGCAGAAGTCATTTGCAGCGGCTGAGAAGATTTTTACAGTGATGGATATGGTGCCAGAAGTGGTAGATGAGCCGGATGCAATTGAACTGGATGAGATCAAAGGAGAGATCGAATTCAAAGATGTCTGGTTTGCCTATAAGCCGGATGAATGGGTACTGAAGGGAGTATCATTCCATATTATGCCAAAGCAGACGGTAGCTTTTGTTGGTTCGACCGGCTCTGGTAAGACGACGATTTTATCTTTGATCTGCCGTAATTATGATATTCAAAAAGGACAGATCCTAATCGATGGAATCGATATTAAACATATTAAGATTGCTTCACTTCGAAAGCATTTTGGTCAGATGCTTCAGGATGTCTTCTTGTTCTCTGGGGATATTCGAAGCAATATTCTCCTTCGTTCAGAAGGAATCAGTGACGAAGAAGTGATGGAGGCCTGTCGTTATGTCAACGCAGATTCTTTCATCAATCGTCTGGAGGATGGATTGGATGAAGTGGTGCGTGAGAGAGGCAACAATTTCTCCGCAGGACAAAGACAGCTTCTTTCTTTTGCAAGAACGATCATTCACAAGCCTTCTGTTATGATTCTGGACGAAGCGACAGCGAACATTGATACAGAGACAGAAGTATTGATCCAGGATTCGCTGGAAAAGATGAAGAATATCGGAACGATGCTGATCGTTGCACACAGACTTTCCACGATTCAGCATGCAGACAATATTATCTTACTTTCCCATGGTGAGATTGTGGAACAGGGCAATCATCAGGAACTGCTTCGTAAAAAAGGAAAATATTATGATCTGTATTCACTGCAATTCAACAAACAACAATTAGAGACGAAATAAAATCAGAAGAAAAAACATTTGCCGGACTTTTTGAGTCCGGCATTTTTTAATAAGAAATTAACCACACTTTAATTTGAAAAGACAGGCGATTTAATAGTATAATAAAAGTAATGATGAAAAATAAGGGAGGAATGTAATGACGATCACAATTGTTATACTTGGAGTTGCTCTAGTTATATTGCTTTGTGTACTTGCAGAAAAGTTTTCGGATAAATTTGGAATGCCTGCACTGATTCTGTTTATGTTTATCGGAATGCTGTTCGGAAGCGACGGAGTGATGGGGATTCCATTTGAAAATTTTAAACTTGCAGAAAATATTTGTTCGGTTGCACTGGTATTTATTATGTTTTATGGTGGATTTAACACCAAATGGGATGTGGCAAAAAGTGTTGCAGGGAAAGCGATCACTTTATCGACACTGGGTGTCGTGATCACGGCAGGTGTTACTACAGTGTTATGCAGTGTGGTTTTACATCTTTCTTTTGAAGAAAGTTTTTTGATCGGTGCAGTATTGTCATCTACAGACGCTGCCAGTGTGTTTGCAATTTTGAGAAAAAAGAAGCTGAATCTGAAAGATGGGACAGCATCTATTCTTGAAGTAGAGAGTGGTAGTAACGATCCAGTATCATATTTGCTGACGATTATCGCAATCGGAATCATGACGAACGGAGATTCCGGAAATATTTTTCTTACAATCATTATGCAGATCGCACTTGGAATCATAGCCGGAATCGGTATGGCGAAGTTGTCCGTTTTTATTATGACAAAGACCAGACTGATTTCAGAAGGGCTCGATATGGTCTTTATGATTGCTGTAGTGCTGGCATGTTACGGGCTGACTGCCTTTATCGGCGGAAATGCTTATCTGAGCGTTTATCTTTTTGGTATTCTCATGGGAAATAGTAAAATCAAGAACAAACATTTGTTGATTCCATTTTTTGATGGAGTGACAAGTTTAGCGCAGATTTTGATTTTCTTTTTGATCGGTTTATTGACGTTCCCTCATCAGATGCCATCGATTATTCCAGCAGCACTCGCAATTGTAGTTTTTCTGACACTGATCGCAAGACCAGCGGCAGTATTCTTATTGATGCGTCCGATGAAATGTGGTATAAGACAGTGTCTTTTGATTTCATGGGCAGGGCTTCGAGGAGCATCTTCTTCGGTATTCGCAATTATGGCGGTTGCAGCGGGAGTTCCTATGAAACAGGATCTGTTCCATATCGTATTTATGGTGTCTCTGTTTTCTGTAGCAATTCAGGGAACACTCTTGCCGGCAGTTGCAAATAAGTTGTTGATGGTAGATGATAGTGCCGATGTAAGAAAAACATTCAATGATTATCAGGAAGAGACTGCGCTTCAGCTTATGAGAATGTACATACCTGAAGGACATGAGTGGGTAGATCAGAAAATCAAAGACGTGAATATTCCTACCGGCTCTTTGGCACTGATGATAAAACGTGGCAAGAGAACGATTGTCACAAGAGGAGATACGAAGATTTTGGCAGGAGACAGTATTATTTTAAGTGTACCGCCTTATAATACGAATGAAACAGAGTCTTTGGAAGAAAAAATCGTGGAAAAGAAGGATGCGTGGTGCAATAAGACCATTGAAGAATTACGACTTCCAAAAAATGAATTGATCGCGATGATACTTCGTGCGGATGAGACGATCATTCCAGATGGGAAAACGGTCATTAGAGAAAATGATGTCGTGGTAATGTATAAAGAAAAAGCATAAAAGCATATAAAAAAACGTCGCTTAACGACGTTTTTTTAATGCATTCATATATTTTATACTGTAAAGAACAAATGAGAGCAACATCATACATACGCAGAAAGCTACAAGAATGAAAGAAGTAGTTTCTGAAATGTCATACCATAGAACATGTAGAATGATCGTCAAATAAAGTAATACAGTAGTCACTTTTCCGTGCCAGTCGGCGCCTTTTACTTCGCCTGTTTTCTTGATTACGACAAGACCAAAAATGCCAGTCACCAATTCTTTTATAAAGATCAGTATAAATGGAATCATCATCTGTTTGAAACGAGTGATCAGACAGCCAAGCATAGTAAATTGTGTGAGTTTATCCGCTACGGGATCCAGTGCTTTTCCAAAATCGCTGATCATGTTGAAATGACGGGCAATGAATCCATCTGCAACATCCGTTGCACCTGAAATGATCAATAAAACTGCTGTCATCATATAATTCTTTTCAATGCAATATTGCCAGATAAATATTGGAATCAACAAGAGTCGGAAAAATGAGAGCATATTTGGTATTGTAAAAATTTGTTGTTTTGTTGTTTTTTTCATAGTACACCTCTTTTTTATCACTGTTCTATAATAATCCTTTGTTTCTAAAAAAACAATGCCAAAATAGTGAAAAACGGGGTATACTAGTATTATATTGTCTAAGTTAGGAGGAGTCATTTTGAAAGAGATATTAATGAAAGAGGCTCAGGAGATACAGCCTAAATTAGTTGAGATTCGAAGAGATTTACATCGACATCCGGAAACAGGATTTGAACTTCCATATACTGTGGAAAAAGTGAAACAAGAGTTGATAAAAATAGGATGCGAACCTGTAGAATGTGGAAAAGCAGGGCTGGTTGTTTTATTGGGCGGCAAAAAGCCTGGAAAAACATTGATGCTCCGTGCCGATATGGATGCGCTTCCACTGGGAGAAGAGGCGGAGATTGATTATAAGAGCGAGCATCCAGGAAAGATGCATGGATGTGGTCATGATATGCATACAGCAATGCTCCTTGGTGCAGCAATGCTGTTAAAGAAACATGAAGAAGAAATCAATGGAACTGTGAAACTGGTATTTCAGCCGGCCGAGGAGATTTTCCAGGGATCTCTGGATATGATGAAATCAGGAGTTCTGGAGAATCCACGCGTGGACGCTGCAATCATGATTCATGTGACAGCAGGGATGCCGGTTCCGGCTGGAATGTTTATGATTCCATCAGGGGGAATCAGCATGTCATCTTGTGAGCAGTATCATATTACGATCACAGGAAAAGGCGGGCATGGTTCTACACCACATGTGGCAATTGAACCGATCACCGTTGCCGCTCAGATTCATCTCGCCCTCCAGGAAATCAACAGCAGAGAATTGGATCCAAGAGCTTATGGTGTATTTACTACATGTAAGTTCAGAGCGGGTGAGACTTCGAACGTCATTCCAAATACTGCGGAGATGTGGGGAACGATCCGAACAGCGGATGCAGATGGAAAGATTGGGGAACAGATCAAGCAGAGAATGCAGGAGATTACACAGGGAATCAGCACTGCTATGCGATGCACAGCAGAGGTGGAATTCTACGATTATTGTCCTTGTATGGTAGTGGATTCGAAATTGTCTGAGAGCACTTTCCAGTATATGAAGGAATGGCTGGGTCAAGGTGCGATCTCTATTGCAGAACAAGGCGGTGGAAGTGAAGATTTTGCATTTGTAAGCCATGAAGTACCGGCCGTTGGGATGTTTTTGACGGCAGGCAATAGCCAGGAAGGATATGAATTTGGACTGCATCATCCAAAGATGAAGCTGGATGACTCCATTCTTTGGGAAGGCAGTATGGCACATGCTTACGTGGCACTTCGCTGGCTTTCGGAGAAATAAAAGAGGAAAACTGAGGAGAAGAGGAAATGAAAAAGAATCTAAAAAAACTATTTACTTATTACAAACCGTATAAAGTGCTGTTTTTTGCTGATTTATTGTTCGCAATCATAGGAGCGATCGTTACGTTGATCATTCCTTTGGTTGTGCGTTACATAACAAATGAAGTAATCTACTTCGAAATGTCAGAGGCAACCAGAACTGTATTTACGCTGGGAGCGCTCATGGTTGTTTTAGTGCTGATTGAGGCTGGATGCAATTATTTTATGACCTATTATGGACACATGATGGGGACATATATGGAAGCAAATATGAGAAAGGACATTTTTGAACATTACCAGAGATTGTCATTTGCATTTTATGACAATCAAAAAGTGGGTGGTCTTTTATCTCGTATTACAAGTGACTTGTTTGACATTACAGAGCTTTTACATCATGGTCCGGAAGATATCATTATCTCCATTATCAAGATTGTGGGTGCTTTTCTTGTTCTGATGAATGTCAATGTACCGCTTGCTCTGATCACATTTGCATTTGTTCCGATCATGGTTGTCTATGCACTTTATTTTAATCGCAAGATGAAACGCGCATTCAAAGTAAGACGTGAGAAAATCGGTGATATCAACAGTCAGATTGAAGACAGTCTTTCAGGAATCCGCGTGGTAAAATCTTTTGCCAATGAAGAAATTGAGATTGAGAAGTTTCACAAAGGCAATGAAAACTTTGTGGAGGCAAAGCGAATCAGCTACAAACATATGGCGGGCTATCATTCAGGACTTGGCGGTCTGACAACAATGGTGACGGTTGCTGTCCTGGTTGGCGGAGTTTCTTTTATGTCAGTTGGTAAGTTAAATGTGGCGGATTTAATCACATTCTTATTATATATCAATAACTTTACAGAACCAGTGAAGAAATTGATCAACTTCACAGAGATGTTCCAGAATGGATATTCAGGATTTGAACGTTTTATGGAAATCATCGATATTGTTCCAGATATTGAGGATGCAAAAGATGCTGTTGCGGTAGATGGACTCAAAGGTGATATCACATTTGACAATGTTTCATTCTATTATGAGAAAAATAATGAAAAGGTGCTGAATCATATTCAACTGGATGTAAAGGCAGGCGAATATATGGCGCTGGTGGGAGCATCTGGAGTAGGAAAGACTACACTTTGCAGTTTGATTCCAAGATTTTATGATGTGACGGACGGTGCTATCAAAATCGATGGCATTGATATTCGCAAAATGAAATTGTCAGATCTGCGTAATCAGATCGGGATCGTGCAGCAGGATGTATATCTTTTTGCGGGAACAATTATGGAAAATATTCGTTATGGAAATCCAATGGCATCAGACGAAGAGGTCATTCGAGCTGCAAAAAGAGCAAATGCACATGAATTTATCATGAGTTTTCCAGAGGGATATGACACAGATATCGGACAACGTGGTGTTAAGCTGTCAGGCGGACAAAAACAAAGACTGTCGATTGCCCGTGTATTTTTGAAAAATCCACCAATTTTGATCTTTGATGAGGCGACTTCAGCGCTGGATAACGAAAGCGAGCAGGTTGTACAGCGTTCGTTGGAAGAACTTGCAAAGAATCGGACTACGTTTGTAATTGCGCATAGATTGTCGACGATCCGCAATGCGCAACGCATTTTGGTTCTTACTGAAAAAGGAATCGAAGAAGAAGGTTCTCACGAAGAACTGATGGAAAAGAAAGGTGCTTACGAGTCATTGTATAAGATGCAGTTTCGTTAAAACACGAGAAAAAGGGACGTTTTTTCAAACGCCCCTTTTTTGGTGAAAAAATATTAATTTACAAATAATTCACTTCGTTTGTTGAAGTATACAACATTTAATGCGAGCATTACAATAGAGCTCACCAGTGTTGTGATCGTAGAAGAATCAAACATCATGATTCCTGTCATAAATGTAACTGCAATGTAGTAAATAGTTGAGCCGATTGCATTGGCTGCAAGTAAAATGTAATAGCTCATAGGTCCATTTTGTTTGAAACCTGCAAGACGGAATCTGGTGTAAATGGCAAATACAGCCATAGCGATTACAAAAATACCAAAGATCACATCGACAATTTTGAGTCCCATTCCGTAGTACATATATACAACAGAAGCGCTGCCGCCAGAAATGCTGTAATTCAGACCTGTGATCTGCATAATACCAGAAGCAAAATTCACAACAGCAGAAAAGAATAAACTAAAATAGATTAAAAATTTATACCATTTCATTTTGAATTGTGGCTGAACAGGATTCAGGTTTTCAGTTGGTGGAGTCTGAGAATATTCCGGTGAGTTGTAAGATTCATTTGTGTCCATAATTTTACCTCTTTCTCATATGTCAAAAGTGCATATGTAATTTCATAAAAACAATCATATCATAAATAAATATGCATGACAATGTGAAATAATTTATAAAATTTCAAAGATTATGCAAAAAAATAAAGAAAATGTGTTATACTACATGAATTAGTAGAAAAAGGAAGAGTAAAGGAGAGAGAATAATGATCGCGGGAGTTTGACAGTTGAATATTAGAAAAAACACTTGCAGGTCGCATGAAACCTG
>CAZUVY010000016.1:0-46707 GCA_964623905.1 uncultured Faecalimonas sp. | reverse complement strand
TTAGGTGTGAGACTATGTCAAATGTAATCGTTAAAGAAAACGAAACGTTAGATAGCGCTTTACGCAGATTCAAAAGAAACTGTGCAAAGGCTGGTATTCAACAAGAAATTCGTAAAAGAGAACATTACGAAAAACCAAGCGTAAAACGTAAAAAGAAATCAGAAGCTGCTAGAAAACGTAAGTTTAACTAATATGTGCAAGAAAGGGGTGTTTTTCAACACCCTTTTTTATATACCAGAAAGCAGTTTTATAGAGTCTGTCTTGTGGTATATGAAAAATCCCGGTAGGAGTAAGAAGATGACAAAAATACTTGTGTTATTAATTGTAGTGTTGATTGCCTGTGTGATAGAATGGATGAGGGAAATTCATACATTTACAATCACACGCTATCCTTTGCAGTCACCAAAATTGAAACGTATGAAAAAACGTAAGATCATATTACTGAGTGATCTTCATAATTGTAATTACGGACAGAAGAATGATAAATTATTGGACGCCATCAAGAAAGAAGAACCAGACTTGATTCTCATCGCAGGCGATATGCTGGTTGGAAAAGCTGGCGCTTTGGCGGATGCGGCAGTTGATTTTGTGACGCAGTTGCCGGACATATGTGATACTTACTATGCAAATGGAAATCATGAGCAGCGAATGAAAGAAGACCCTGACAAATATGGACAGACATATTTTGAATATAGAGAAAAAGTAATCAAAAGCGGAGTGCACTATCTTGAAAATACAAACAGAACTATAGTTCTGGACGGAAATGAGATAGAGATTCACGGGTTAGAGATTCCATCAGACGGATATAGAAAGTTTCAAAAACTGACGATACCGGAAGCGTGTGTAGAGAACTGTCTGGGAAAAGCAGATGCATCAAAATTCCAGATTTTGATCGCACATAACCCTGTCTTTATGGAAGAGTATTTAAAATGGGGAGCAGATTTAATTGTTTCCGGACATTTACATGGCGGCATTGCCAGAATCCCTGGATGGAGAGGCGTGATTACGCCACAAGGCGGATTGTTTCCGAAATATTCAGGAGAGATGACAAAAGTCGGAGATACTACAGTAGTTGTAAGTAAAGGAATTGGAATCCATACAATACCGATTCGTTTTTTGAATCCTGCTGAAGTGGTTGTATTAGAGATTGAAAATGCGGAGGAATAATATGGGAATACCAGTAAAATTAGAAGTGTTTGAAGGTCCTTTGGATCTTCTCTTGCACTTGATCGATAAAAATAAGATTGATATTTACGATATTCCGATCGTGGAGATTACCAATCAGTATATGGAATATATCCAGGAGATGCAGAAAAGAGATTTGAACATTATGAGCGAATTTCTGCTCATGGCGGCGACTCTTTTAGATATCAAATGCAGAATGCTTCTTCCGGTGGAAGTAAACGAAGAAGGGGAAGAAGAAGACCCTCGTGCAGAATTGGTAGAGCAATTATTGCAGTACAAGATGTACAAATATATGTCGTATGAGTTAAAAGACCGACAGATTGACGGGGAAAAACTATGGTTCAAAGAAGCATCGATTCCGGCGGAAGTGATGGAATATCAGGAACCAGTTGATCTGGATATACTTCTGGAAGGGGTTACATTATCGCGTCTGAATCAGATTTTTCAGGATGTGATGAAAAAGCAATATGAAAAGCTTGACCCAGTACGAAGTAAGTTTGGTAAGATCGAAAAAGAAGAAGTGACAGTAGATGACAAGATGGATTATCTGAATGAATATATTCTGACCCATAAGAAGTTTAAGTTCCGAGATCTGCTTCAGAATCAAAAATCAAAACTGCATGTGATCGTAACTTTTCTGGCAATACTGGAAATGATGAAAATGGGAACAATACGAGTAGAACAGGAAAATACATTCGATGATATTTTCATTACTTCTATGATATAAAATGAGGTGTAAATGTGAATATAAAAAAGATGGAAGCAGTGATCGAATCGATTTTATTTACAATGGGAGAGTCTGTTGAAGTAAGTCGAATCGCAAAAGTAATTGAACAGGATGTAGAGACAACTAAAAAAATCATTCGCAATATGATGGATCGATATGATGCAGAAGATCGAGGAATTCGAATCATTGAATTGGAGGATTCATTTCAGCTTTGTACGAAAAAGGAAATGTACGAATATTTGATCCGCATTGCGAAACAACCAAAACGCTATGTACTAACAGATGTTGTCCTGGAGACGCTCTCAATCATCGCCTATAAGCAGCCGATCACAAAGCTGGAGATCGAGAAGATTCGTGGAGTAAAGTCGGATCATGCAGTAAACAAGTTGATCGAATACAATCTTGTAATGGAAGTAGGCAGACTGGATTCACCGGGACGCCCAATCCTTTTTGGAACGACAGAAGAGTTTTTGAGACGTTTTAGTGTACAGTCAGTAGAAGAACTTCCGGGAATCACACAGGAAAAAGTAGAAGACTTCAAAGCAGAAGCAGAAGATGAGATTCAATTAAAGCTTAATTTATAAATGGAATAGAGCATTACATAGACTCATATAATAGACAGAAGAAATTTCTGGTGAATGAATATGAAAAAATGGATTGTTCTTATATTGGTGCTTTGTTTTGGATTTACTGTACATGCAGAAGAGATAGAGGAACCAGCACAGATTTACGCCCAATCGGCAGTCCTGATGGATGCAGAGAGTGGGCGTGTTTTGTTTGAAAAAAATGGAACGGATGCAAAAGCAATGGCCAGTACAACGAAGATCATGACCTGTATTCTGGCATTAGAAAATGGAGATCTGGACAGTACGGTTACATTTTCCAAAGAAGCTGCGAGCCAGCCGAAAGTACATTTAGGGGCAAGTGAAAATGAACAATTTTACCTGCGGGATTTGTTATATTCCTTGATGCTGGAATCGCATAACGATTCTGCTGTAGCAATTGCAGAAGCAGTATCCGGAAGTGTAGAAGAATTTGCAAAAGCCATGAATCAGAAAGCAAAGGAGATCGGATGTGAGAATACGCATTTCATTACTCCGAATGGCTTGGATGCCTCGGATGAAGAAGGAATGCATTCTACAACAGCAGTGGATCTTGCAAGGATCATGAGTTACTGTGTTACAAAATCCCCGCAGAAAGAAAAATTTCTGGAGATTACGCAAACGACGGACTACAGTTTTGCTAACCTTGCAGGAACCAGCACCTATTCCTGCTACAATCATAATAGTTTTTTATCTATGATGCCTGAGGCGATTTCTGGGAAAACGGGATATACTTCAACGGCAGGATACTGTTATGTGGGTGCCGTTGAAAGTGAAGGGAGAACCTTTGTTGTTTCGCTTCTTGCATGTGGATGGCCGAATAATAAAAATTATAAATGGGCGGATATGAAAGAAATCATAGCGTATGCGATGGAAGCTTATCATTATGAGACAGTTGAGGTGTTTCCTGAAACGGACAGTGTTCTAGTAGTAAATGGGATTCCTAAGTCGGATAAATTATTTGAAAATGCATTCATTTCAACAGAAGTAGATATGCAAAATGAGAAAATAGAATGTCTGCTCAAAGAAAGTGAAGAAATTCAGTGTTTTGTGGAGCAGAAAGAGTCAATAGAAGCTCCCGTGACAAAGGGAGATGAAGTCGGAGAAGTTACATACTATCTCAATGAAGAAAAGATAGCAAGCTACCCGATCCGTGTACAGGAAACGGTGGAGGAACGGGAGTTTTCCTGGTATTTTCGAAAGATATGTGAAAATTATTGCATGAAAAATTAAAATGTGGAGTAGATACAAATGAAAAAGAAATTTGGAAAAGCAGCATTGTTTTTGACTGCAATGTTGTGGGGAAGTACATTTGCAATCGGAAAGCTGGCAGCAGAAGCATTCTCTGCTTCCTTTATTATCGCGCTGCGTTTTACAGTCGCTAGTGTTGCGATTACATTCGCAGCAATTCCATTAAGAAAATTGTTAACAAAATCATATTGGCACGATGGAATCTGGATGGGAATCACACTGTTTTTGAGTTACATTTTACAGGTGATCGGTTTGACGATGGATACCTCTCCAGGGAAAAGTGCGTTTCTTTGCACAACCTATTGCGTGATGGTGCCATTTTTTCATTGGTATGCGACCAAAGTGCGTCCGAAGATGCTGCATGTAGTATGCGTATTTTTGTGTCTGATCGGGATTGGCATTCTGTCGCTTCAGGGGGATTTTGGGATGTCTTTGGGAGATATTCTGACCGTTCTAAGCGGTGTTCCATGCGCAGTAAACCTTGTGATTTCCTCTATTGTATGCAGAAACAAAAATCCATTGTTATTGACGACAATAGAACTTTGGGTAGTTGCAATACTTGCATGGATCTGTGTGGGCGTTACCGGTACATTTCCTGCTGAATTCCCAATTGATACGGTAGGCGGAATTGTATATCTGGGTCTGGTTGCAACCGCGCTGTGCCTGTTTTTACAAAGTTATGGATTGAAATATACCGAGGCTTCAATTGGAGGAATGCTCCTTAGTCTTGAATCTGTATTCGGCGTTATTTTTTCCATCATCATTTATCATGAAAATATTACATTGCGAATGGTCATTGGATTTTGTGTAATTTTTATTGCAATCGTCTTATCGCAATGGGAGCAAAAAGAAGAAGTCCAGGAAAATTAAAATCCCGGACTTCTTTTTTGAAAGTAAAAATTAAATTTCTCTTGTATAGAGTTTCAGCCATTCTCTTTCATCTTCTGTGAGATATGGAGAAATCTTATCATATACCTGCTTGTGATAATCGTTCAGCAATTGTTTTTCTTTTGCGCTGAGAAGAGAAACATCAATCGCATCTAAATCAAATGGCACAAATGTAATTGGTTCGAAATACATGAACTGACCATATTCATTTTTCGTTCCTTTGCGGACAACTAACTCGTTTTCCAGACGGATTCCATGAGAACCTTCGATGTAGATACCAGGTTCATTGGTGATGACCATGCCTTCTTCAAAGCGTGCAGCAACAGGTCTGTGCTGCCATGCAAATCCCTGTGGTCCTTCATGAATACTGAGAAGATATCCAACGCCGTGTCCTGTACCGTGATTGTAGTCAAGGTCAAGATCCCAGAATGGCTGTCTTGCAAGGATATCAAGATTCTGTCCAACGCATCCATACTTAAATTTCGCATTTGCCAAAGAAAGATTTGCGCGAAGTACAGTTGTAAAATGAAGTTTGAACAGATCGCATACTTCACCAAGTGCAACGGTACGTGTGATGTCGATAGAACCCTGCATGTAGCTTCCGCCCGTGTCAGATAAGAAGAAATTGCCCTCTTTCAGTTCACAGTTTGTCTCTGGTGTAGAAGAGTAGTGGCACATAGCTGCATGGGCACCGTATGCGCAGATTGGTGCAAAACTTGGGCAAATGAAATCATCCTGCTCTGCACGGAAACTTTCCAATTTATCAGAAGCACTCAATTCTGTAATAGGTTCTTTGCCGATCGTATTTTTTAACCAGTACATAAATTTTGTATGAGCAACCCCGTCTTTGATGTGGGCGATTCGGATATTTTCAAGCTCCACTTCATTTTTCACTGCTTTAAATGGAATACATGGATTCATCTTTTCGATGATCTTTGCGTCAGAAGGGATGGCATTGTACAATGCATAATTGAGTCTTGCAGGATCGATCAAAATCGATTCCGCTGGATTCATCATTCTGACATAGTCATATACGTCATTGTATGGATGGAGCACAATGTGATCTTTTGCAAATACTTCTTTGATTTCCTGTGATACTTTGTTTTCGTCAATAAACAAATGAACAGAATCCATATCAATCACAGCATAACTAAGTGCAACAAGTGTGTAGGCAACATCATGTCCACGGAAATTTAATAACCATGCGATATCATCTAATGTGATAAGAATATGCGCAGTTGCACCTTCTTTTTTCATCTCTTCGCGCAGACGAGCCAACTTAGATGCAGTAGATTCTCCGGAATATTTTTCTTCCAGCAAAAAGATAGGAGCATCCGACATTGCTGGTCTGTCTGTCCAGATCTCATTGATCAGATCATATTTATCCTCGATTCGGATATTTTTGGAAGCGAGTTTAGAAGCGATTTGTTTGCCCTGTAAGTGAGAAACAACGCGGCCGTCAAATCCTAATACACCATCCTGAGGAAGAACAGATTCTAAATATTCCTCCACAGTTGGAACACCTGGGTTCCCCATTTTAAAGAGGTGAATGCCGCTTCCTGCAATCTGAGCTTCCGCCTGAATAAAATATCTTCCATCAGTCCAAAGACCTGCTTCTTCCTGAGTGACGATCACAGTTCCGGCGGAACCTGTAAATCCTGAAATAAATGCTCTTGCTTTAAAATAGTCTCCAACATACTCACTTTGATGATTGTCGGCTGATGGAATCATATAAACATCGATGTTTTTTTCTTTCATCAAACGACGAAGTTCAAAAATTCTACTTTTTACGTCCATTGTAAAACCCTCCTTTAGTTCTGAATATTATATCATATCCAATTTATAAGCACAAATAATTAATATATAGTGTGAAATAATTGCCAATCCTTGCCTGAAATTAGTTGCAAATCTTGAAAAAATGAGATATATTAGTACATGGCAAAATTTTTGGCAAACATAAATTAATATAAATTAATATGGAGGACTAGATTTATGAGCAAAGCAACACAAAACCTCGCAAGTACAAGAATTGCCGCTTTACTTGACGAAGGAAGTTTTGTTGAAATCGGTGGAGCTATTACAGCAAGAACAACTGACTTCAACATGCAACAAAAAGAAACTCCAGCTGATGGTGTAATCACAGGCTACGGAGTGATTGATGGTAACTTAGTGTATGTTTATAGCCAGGATGCATCTGTATTAAAGGGTGCAATCGGTGAAATGCATGCAAAGAAAATCGCTAATATCTATGATATGGCTATGAAAATGGGAGCACCAGTGATCGGTTTAGTTGACTGTGCTGGTTTAAGACTTCAGGAAGCTACAGATGCGCTTAACGGATTTGGTAATGTATATTACAAACAAGCTATGGCATCAGGTGTGATTCCACAGATTACAGCTGTATTTGGACAATGCGGCGGTGGTTTAGCAGTTGCATCAGCTATGACTGACTTTACATTCATGGAAAGCAAAAAAGCTAAATTATTCTTAAATTCACCAAACGCAATCGAAGGCAATGAAGTTTCAAAATGTGATACAGCTTCAGCTAAATTCCAGAGCGAAGAAGCTGGTATGGTTGATTTAGCAGCTTCTGAAGAAGATATTCTTGCAGAAATCCGTACATTAGTTTGCATGTTACCTGCTAACAACGAAGATGATGCTTCATATGACGAATGTTTAGATGATTTAAACAGAGTTTGTGAAGGTATTGAAAATGCAATGGAAGATACAGCACTTGTTGCAGCTATGGTATCTGATGAAAACATGTTCTTCGAAACAAAGAGAGAATATGCCAAAGATATGGTGACAGGTTTCATCCGTTTAAATGGAATGACAGTTGGTGTTGTTGCAAACCGTTCAAAAGTTTATGACGAAAACGGAAACGTTTCAGAAACATTTGATGGAACTCTTTCAGCAAAAGGATGCAAAAAAGCAGCAGATTTCGTTGAATTCTGTGATGCATTCAATATCCCAGTTGTAACATTGACAAATGTAACAGGTTTCAAAGCTTGCAAATGCTCTGAAAAGAATTTAGCAAGAGAAACAGCAAAACTTACATATGCATTTGCAAACGCTACAGTTCCAAAGGTAAACGTAGTGATCGGTAAAGCATACGGAAGTGCATACGTTACAATGAACAGCAAATCAATCGGTGCAGATATGGTATATGCATGGCCAACATCTGAAATCGGTATGATGGATGCTAATTTAGCAGCTAAGATCATGTACGCTGGTTCTGATGCAGCTACAATCAATGAAAAAGCAGCTGAATACAAAGAATTACAATCAAGCCCAATGGCAGCAGCAAGACGTGGCTATGTTGATACAATCATTGCACCAGAAGATACAAGAAAATACTTAATCGGTGCTTTAGAAATGTTATTCACAAAGAGAGAAGATCGTCCATCTAAGAAACACGGAACAGTTTAGTGAGGTGAGGTTAGTGAAGAAAAAGATTAGTTTATTACTGTTAGTTCTTACTATGATCCTCAGCCTGGCTGGATGTTCTGGTGAGAATAAAGGTATCGAGTATGATGAAGCATCTTTAGAAGAAATCACAGAAGTTATTATTTCAAGTTTCGTTTCATGGGATGAATCAACTTTTGAACAATTTAAAGAGCTTTCAGAATTCCAGTTGGATTATACAATGATGCAGTCAGGACTTCCTGTTTCTGGTGAAAACTTCATTGGTATGATCAGTTCATGGGAAGCAGCAGAAGTAGAATGTGGTACATATATCAGCCACGGCGAATATGAGATTGAAGAAAAATCAGATTCAATTGTTGTTTCAACATTAGCTCAATATGAAGATAGAGAAGCTACAATTGCATTTAGTTTTGATGAAAATCTTAACATGGAATCTATGGATGTTTCAGCAAAGTTTACAGTAGGGGAAATCCTTACAAAAGCTGGTCTGAACACAGTGTTAGGTATGGGTACTGTATTTGCAGTATTAATCTTCCTGGCATTCTTAATCAGCTTAATGAAATATATTCCGGTAATTATTGACAAGCTTACTAAGAAAGAAACAGCTCCAGTTCAGGAAGTAAAAGCAGTAGCAGCTCCAGCAGCTCCAGTAGTAGAAGAGACAGACGATTTAGAATTAATCGCTGTTATTACTGCAGCAATTGCAGCACAAGAAGGCACAAGTACAGATGGTTTTGTTGTAAGATCAATCAGAAGAAGATCATCAAATAATTGGTAGTAAGAATCGTTTAGGAGGATAATAAAAATGAAAAGCTATACAATCACAGTTAATGGTAATGTATATGATGTAACAGTAGAAGAAAACGTAGGCGGAGCAACAGCAGCAGCTCCTGTTAGAAAAGCAGCTCCAGTAGCTCCAAAAGCAGCAGCAGCTCCAAAGGCAGCAACTGGTGCAGGTAGCATTAAAGTAACAGCTGGTGCTGCTGGTAAAGTATTCAAGATCGAAGCTAATGTTGGTCAGGCAGTAAAAGCTGGTGACGCAGTAGTTATCATCGAAGCAATGAAAATGGAAATCCCTGTAGTAGCTCCACAAGATGGAACAGTAGCTAGTATCAATGTAGCAGTAGGCGATGCAGTAGAAGCAGGCGGAGTTTTAGCAACATTAAACTAATGTAAAGTGACATCGTAATTGACTACACAGGAGGTTAGAATATGGAATATATTATATCTACATTAGGAAACCTCGTTGAGCAGACAGCATTTATGAACTTGACATGGGGCAATTTCGTTATGATTGGTGTTGCTTGCGTGTTCCTATATTTAGCGATTGCAAAAGGGTTCGAACCACTTCTTTTGACTCCAATCGCATTTGGTATGTTATTAGTTAATATTTACCCTGATATTATGGAACCGGGCGGATTACTTCATTATTTCTATTTATTAGATGAATGGGCAATTTTACCTTCTTTAATTTTCATGGGTGTTGGGGCAATGACTGACTTTGGTCCGTTGATTGCCAATCCAAAGAGTTTCCTTTTAGGTGCAGCAGCACAATTTGGTATCTTTGCAGCATACCTTGGTGCTATGGCAATGGGATTCTCAGACAAAGCTGCAGCAGCTATTTCAATTATCGGTGGTGCTGATGGTCCTACTTCAATCTTCTTAGCAAGTAAGTTGGAGCAGACAGCAATCATGGGACCTATCGCAGTTGCGGCATATTCTTATATGTCATTGGTTCCAATCATTCAGCCACCAATTATGAAATTATTAACAACAGAAGAAGAACGTAAGATTAAGATGGAACAATTAAGACCAGTATCTAAATTGGAGAAAATCTTATTTCCAGTAATCATTACAGTTGTTGTGTCTTTGATTCTTCCTACAACAGCGCCACTCGTTGGTATGTTAATGCTTGGTAACTTGTTTAGAGAATCAGGTGTAGTAAGACAATTGACAGACACAGCTTCTAACGCATTAATGTATATCGTAGTTATCTTACTTGGTACATCTGTAGGTGCTACAACAAGTGCTGAAGCATTCCTTAACTGGGATACAATCAAAATTGTTGTTCTTGGTTTAGTAGCGTTTGCATTTGGTACTGCAGCAGGCGTTTTATTTGGTAAATTAATGTGTAAGATTACAGGTGGAAAAATCAACCCACTTATTGGTTCAGCAGGTGTTTCTGCAGTACCTATGGCAGCTCGTGTATCACAAAAAGTTGGTGCAGAAGCTGATCCAACAAACTTCTTGCTTATGCATGCGATGGGACCAAACGTTGCAGGTGTAATCGGTACTGCTGTAGCAGCCGGAACATTTATGGCAATCTTTGGTGTTAAATAAAATTGGAGGACAATAGAATGGAAATCACAAAAAAACCTATTAAAATTACTGAAACAATTTTACGTGATGCTCATCAGTCTCTCATTGCTACAAGAATGACAACAGAACAAATGCTTCCAATCGTAGAAAAGATGGATAAAGTTGGATATCATTCAGTAGAATGCTGGGGCGGTGCTACATTCGATGCATCACTTCGTTTCTTAAAAGAAGATCCATGGGAAAGATTAAGAAAATTCCGTGATGGATTCAAAAATACAAAATTACAAATGTTATTCCGTGGACAAAATATTTTAGGATACCGTCCATATGCTGATGACGTGGTAGAATACTTCGTACAAAAATCAGTTGCCAACGGAATCGATATCATTCGTATTTTTGACTGTTTAAACGATTTACGTAACCTTCAGACAGCAGTAAAAGCTGCTGTAAAAGAAAAAGCAGATGCTCAGGTTGCTCTTTCTTATACATTAGGTGATGCATATACAATGGATTATTGGATGGACATTGCTAAGAGAATCGAAGATATGGGTGCAACATCAATCTGTATCAAAGATATGGCTGGTCTTTTAGTTCCATACAAAGCAACAGAATTGGTTCAGGCTATGAAAGAAGCTACAGACCTTCCAATCCAACTTCATACACACTACACATCAGGTGTTGCTTCGATGACATACTTAAAAGCTGTAGAAGCAGGAGTTGATGTAATTGATACAGCGATGTCTCCATTTGCTTTAGGTACATCACAACCAGCTACAGAAGTTATGGTTGAAACATTCAAAGGCACACCATACGACACAGGATTTGATCAAAACTTATTAGCTGAAATCGCTGATTACTTCAGACCAATCCGTGACGAAGCTTTAGAATCAGGATTATTAAATCCAAAGAACATGGGTGTAAACATCAAAACTTTATTATACCAGGTTCCAGGTGGTATGTTGTCAAACTTAACATCACAATTAAAAGAACAAGGTGCAGAAGATAAATACTACGATGTATTAGAAGAAGTACCAAGAGTGCGTAAAGACCTTGGGGAACCACCTCTTGTAACTCCATCATCACAAATCGTTGGTACACAGGCTGTATTTAACGTATTGATGGGTGAACGTTACAAAATGGCTACAAAAGAAACAAAAGATATCTTAAGCGGAAAATATGGTGCAACTGTAAAACCATTCAACGAAGATGTTAAAAAGAAAGTACTTGGCGAAAATGCAGAAGTAATCACATGTCGTCCAGCTGACTTGATTCCTGATGAATTAGATACACTTCGTGGTGAAATGGCACAATGGTCACAACAAGAAGAAGATGTATTATCATATGCGTTATTCCCACAAGTTGCTACAGATTTCTTTAAATACAGAGAAGCGCAGCAAACAAGAGTTGATCAGACAGTGGCTGATACAGAAAACGGAAGTTATCCGGTTTAATCAATATAAAAAAGAGGAGTGCAATTTGCATTCCTCTTTTTTATGCCCGAACAAAAGTTATTCGCCAATGCAGTTCATATCGTTTAAGCTGCAAGTAGAATCGTCATCTTCAGAAAGACAATTCATATTGTTGATATCACAAGTAGAATCGTCTTTTTCAGAAAGACAGTTCATATCGTTGATACCGCAAGTGATTTCGTCGTCATTTGTTACACCGTTCATGTTTGTGATATTTAATTTGTCGCTCATAATGTATCCTCCTTCATAATATCGGGGTATTTTTTTATATTATATCTCAAAGTAATACCAAATAACAAGAGTCTGTCAAAAAAGTTTATAAATATTTAGTTGATGGAAAATTTGGGAAAGATTATAATGAAATCAGAATAAAATACAAGGAAGGATAAGCGATATGGATAAAAAAAATACAATACCTGAAACAAGTGCATTGGTTCCGGAAGAATTAAAAAAACAGATGATACCTCTTTTTAGCAAGCTTGTAGACCCGATCAATCTGGTAGCTGTTTTGGATATGGAAAATGAGAAAAGTATAGAGATGGGAGCGTTTTTAAAGGCAATCGCTTCATGCAGTGATAAAATCAATCTGACAATCTGGGAAAAGGATGAAAATCCAGAGGTGCAGAAAGAACTTCATGGCGAACATCTTCCTGTAGTAGGAATTTATAAAGATTCATATACAGGGGCGTGTTTCCACGGAACACCTGGCGGAAAAGAAATCAATTCACTGGTTGCTGCAATCTGTTTTGCAAGCGGAGCAGCACAGCCATTGGACAAACGCCTGAAGAAGAATATTGATTCGATCAAGAAGAATCTGGAGATTAAAGTATTTGTATCATTGGCATGCCATCATTGTCCGCATGTTGTGGCGGCTGCCCAGAAAATTGCCATCTCAAATCCAAATGTAACTGCGGATACGTATGATGCAAAATTATATCAGGATATTTTAGAAAAATATAAAATCGAACGTGTTCCGATGATGGTAGTGAACGATTCTACAGTCATTATGGGACAGAAATCAATTGAAGAAATTGTAAATCGTTTAGCGATGATTTAATGTATAATACATGAAAAAACGGCATAAGTATAGCAAGACAGAAGGACAAATAGTCCTGTGTCTTGCTATTTTTATATCATTATATTTACTTATAGAAGATATCAATTTGTCATATGTGAAAAACAGTCAAAATATGTCGGACTATTTGTGCAAAATGCACTGAGTTAAAAATATATCAAAGAAATATTTGTTAAATTGCACAAAATAATAATGACAAATCATAAGAAGAGTGATATAATCATAGGCAAGAAAGAAAACAGCGTTCTTTGCTAAAAAATAAAAGGAGGAATTTCTAATGGCAAAATATGTAATGGCGCTCGATGCAGGTACAACAAGTAACAGATGTATTCTTTTCAATGAAAGAGGAGAAATGTGTAGTGTTGCACAAAGAGAATTTACACAATATTTTCCACAACCAGGCTGGGTAGAACACGACGCGGACGAAATTTGGGCTAGTCAACTGGGTGTTGCTGTAGAAGCTATGAGCAAGATCGGTGCTACAGCTGATGATATTGCTGCTATCGGTATTACAAACCAAAGAGAAACAGCTATCGTTTGGGATAAGAATACTGGCGTTCCTGTATATCATGCAATCGTATGGCAATGTAGAAGAACTTCTGAATATTGTGATTCTTTGAAAGAAAAAGGATTAACAGATGTATTCAGACAAAAAACTGGTCTTGTTATTGATGCTTACTTCTCAGGAACAAAAGTAAAATGGATTCTTGACAATGTAGAAGGCGCAAGAGAAAAAGCAGAAGCTGGAGATTTATTATTCGGTACAGTTGAAACTTGGTTAATCTGGAAACTCACAAAAGGTGCAGTTCACGTAACAGACTACTCAAATGCTTCTCGTACAATGTTATTCAACATCAATACTCTTGAATGGGATGATGAAATCTTAGCAGAACTCAATATTCCAAAGAGTATGCTTCCAGAAGCAAAACCTTCAAGCTGCGTATATGGCAATGCAGATCCTTCTTTCTTAGGCGGACCTATTCCAATCGCAGGTGCAGCTGGTGACCAACAGGCAGCTTTATTTGGTCAAACATGTTTCACAGCAGGTGAAGCTAAGAATACATACGGAACAGGATGTTTCTTATTAATGAACACAGGAGAAAAACCTGTATTCTCTAACAACGGATTAGTAACAACTATTGCTTGGGGACTTGACGGAAAAGTTAACTACGCATTAGAAGGTTCTATCTTCGTAGCTGGTGCTGCAGTTCAATGGTTACGTGATGAAATGAGAATTATCGATTCATCTCCAGACTCAGAATACATGGCTAACAAAGTAAAAGATACTAATGGATGTTATGTAGTTCCTGCATTTACAGGTCTTGGTGCTCCACATTGGGATCAATACGCTAGAGGTACAATCGTAGGTATTACACGTGGTGTTAACAAATATCACATCATCCGTGCAACACTTGAATCATTAGCATATCAAGTAAATGACGTATTAGCAGCTATGAAAGCTGACTCAGGTATCGACCTTGCAGCATTAAAAGTTGACGGTGGCGCAAGTATCAACAACTTCTTAATGCAGACACAGGCTAACATCATCAATGCTCCAGTTAACCGCCCTGTATGTGTTGAAACAACAGCTATGGGTGCTGCTTACTTAGCAGGTCTTGCAGTTGGATACTGGGCAAGCAAAGAAGACGTTATCAAGAACTGGTCTATCGATGCTACATTCAAACCAGCTATTTCTGAAGAAGAAAGAGCAGCTAAAATTAGAGGCTGGAACAAAGCAGTTAACTATGCTAAAGGCTGGGCAAAAGAAGACTAATTGTAAAATAGATTTACAAAAAGTTGTGTGAAAGATAAGCGGGCTGACTGAATTGTCAGCCCAAGATGAAAATATAAGACATTATAAGAAATGACAATAATCCTAAAGGAGGAATTTATCGTGACAGCATATATTGCAGAATTTGTCGGAACAGCAATGTTAATTTTATTAGGTTGTGGTGTTGTAGCTAACGTTAACTTAAATAAATCAGGTATGAAGGGCGGCGGATCTATCCAGATCACAATTGCTTGGGGTCTTGCAGTTCTCGTTCCAGCATTCATCTTTGGTGAAGCTTCTGGTGCATCTTTCAACCCAGCACTTACAATTGCTTTAGCAATTGAAGGTTCTTTTGATTGGGCTATGGTTCCAGGTTATATCATTGCTCAATTTGCAGGTGCATTCGTTGGTGCATGTTTAGTATACGTATTATTTAAAGATCAATTTGATGCTACTCCAGATCCAGGATCAAAATTAGGCGTATTCGCTACAGGTCCTTCAGTTAAAAACTTACCACTCAATATCTTAAGTGAAGCAGTTGGTACATTCGTATTAGTATTTGCTATTAAAGGTATTGGCAATGTTTCAGGTATCGCAACAGGCGTAGATAAGATTTTCGTATTCTGTATTATCGTTTCAATCGGTATGTCACTCGGTGGTTTAACAGGATATGCTATCAACCCAGCTCGTGACCTTGGTCCTCGTTTAGCACACGCTATCTTACCAATCAAAGGTAAAGGCGATTCTAACTGGGGTTATGGTATCGTAACATTAGTTGGACCAATCATCGGTGCTATCGCAGCTGTATTATTATACGGAGCAATTTTCTAGGCTATTATAGTTAACAGCCTCAAGTATGTTAAATAAATGAAGTAATATAACAGACGAGTCAGGCTGTGTACATATTCGTATCAGGCCTGACTCGGCTCAAGTTAGAACAAACTGTTACAATTTCTGAAAAATAAACTGGTATGAACCAGTATAAAGAGAGGGAATAAACCAAATGTATGACGTAATTATTATCGGAGGCGGTGTTTCAGGTTCCGCTTCTGCAAGAGAATTATCTCGTTACAAAGTAAATGCCTGTGTATTAGAAAAAGAAGATGATGTTTGCTGTGGTACATCAAAAGCCAACAGTGCAATCGTACATGCTGGATATGATGCTGCAAATGGATCATTGATGGCAAAATTAAATGTACGCGGTAACGAAATGATGGAAGCTCTTTCAAAAGAATTAGATTTCCCATTCAAGAGAAATGGATCTCTCGTTATCTGTAGAGCAGAAGAAGATATGCCAAACTTACAGGCTTTATATGAAAGAGGCGTAAAGAACGGCGTAAAGGATCTTCGCATTATTTCAAAAGAAGAAGTAAAAGAACTTGAACCAAACATTACAGACGAAGTTGTTGCTGCATTATATGCTCCAACAGGCGGTATTGTTTGTCCATTCAATATGAACATTGCTTTCGCTGAAAATGCAAATGTAAATGGTGTTGAATTCAAATTTAACACAGAAGTTCAAAATATCAAAAAAGTAGACGATCATTTTGAAATCGAAACAAATAATGGTGTATACGAAACAAAATATGTAGTAAATGCTGCAGGTGTATACGCTGACAAATTCCACAATATGGTAAGTGAAAAGAAAATCCATATCACACCAAGACGTGGAGATTACTGTTTATTAGATAAAACAGCAGGTGGACATGTAAGCAAGACAATCTTTGCACTTCCAGGAAAATATGGTAAAGGTATCCTTGTTACACCTACAGTTCACGGCAACTTATTACTTGGTCCAACAGCGATCGATATCGAAGATAAAGAAGGTATCAATACAACAGCAGCAGGTCTTGACGAAGTAATCACAAAAGCAGGACAAAACGTAAAAGATATCCCAATGCGTCAGGTTATTACATCTTTCGCAGGATTACGTGCTCATGAAGATGGACATGAATTCATTATTGAAGAATTAGAAGACTGCAAAGGATTTATTGACTGTGCAGGTATCGAATCACCAGGTCTTACAAGTGCACCAGCTATCGGTGAAATGGTTGCAGGTATCTTAAAAGACTTAATGGGCTTAGAAGAAAAAGAAGACTTTATCGCTACAAGAAAAGGTGTTCTTAATCCAGAACATTTATCAAAAGAAGAACGCGTTGAATTAATTAAAAATAATCCAGCATATGGTAATATCATCTGCCGTTGTGAAATGATTACAGAAGGCGAAATTATCGATGCAATCAAACGTCCGCTTGGTGCAAGATCATTAGACGCTGTAAAACGTAGAACAAGAGCAGGTATGGGACGTTGCCAATCAGGATTCTGTTCTCCAAGAACTATGGAAATCCTTTCAAGAGAACTTGGAGTTCCAATGTCAGAAATTACAAAGACAGGTGGAGACTCAAAGATTATTGTTGGAATTAATAAAGATAGTCTATAGGAAAGAGGAGGCACATACATGAAATCATATGATATCGTAATTGTAGGAGGCGGTCCTGCTGGTCTTGCTGCTGCGGCTTCTGCAAAAGAAAATGGAAATGACAGTATTTTAATTTTAGAAAGAGATAAAGAACTTGGTGGTATTCTTAACCAATGTATCCACAATGGTTTTGGTCTTCACACATTTAAAGAAGAATTGACAGGACCAGAATATGCCGGAAGATTTATCCAAAAAGTAAAAGACCTTGGTATTGATTATATGCTTAATACTATGGTTATGGACATCAGCAAAGATAAAGTTGTAACAGCTATGAACAGACAAGAAGGTTTGTTTGAAATTCAGGCGAAAGCAATTATCCTTGCTATGGGATGTAGAGAACGTCCACGTGGAGCCCTGAACACACCAGGTTATCGTCCAGCAGGTATCTTCTCAGCAGGTACAGCTCAGAGACTTGTAAACATGGAAGGATATTTACCAGGACGTGAAGTTGTTATCCTTGGTTCTGGGGATATCGGACTTATCATGGCAAGACGTATGACATTAGAAGGAGCAAAAGTTAAAGTTGTTGCTGAATTAATGCCATATTCAGGTGGATTAAAGAGAAATATCGTTCAATGTCTGAATGACTTTGATATTCCATTAAAATTAAGCCATACAGTAGTTGATATTGATGGTAAAGAAAGAGTAAAAGGTATCACTTTAGCTCAGGTTGATGAAAGAAATAAACCAATTCCAGGAACAGAAGAATATATCCCATGTGATACATTATTATTATCATGCGGTTTGATTCCTGAAAACGAATTATCAAGAGGTCTTGATCTTGATATGGAACGTGTAACTAATGGACCAGTTGTAAATGAAAGTCTTGAAACAAGTATGGAAGGTGTATTCGCTTGTGGTAACGTATTACACGTACATGACCTTGTAGACTTCGTATCAGAAGAAGCAACAATGGCTGGAAAGAACGCTGTAAAATATATCAATGGAGAAACATCAGCAGATGCTGCTAAAATTGATATCATTCCAACTGATGGTGTACGTTACACAGTACCAAAATATATTCGTCCAGAAAACATGGCTGATTCATTAACAGTTCGTTTCCGTGTTGGCGGCGTTTACAAAAACTGCTACATCAGCACATACTTTGATGACGAAAGAGTAATGAAGAGAAAACGTCCAGTAGTTGCTCCTGGTGAAATGGAAGAAATCAAATTAACAAAAGCAAAACTTGCTGAATATCCAAACTTAAAGAAAATTACCGTAAAAATCGAGGAGGCTTAGGAAGACCATGGAAAAAAGAGAATTAATTTGTATTGGATGTCCTTTGGGATGTATGCTTACGGTAGAAATGAATGGAGCAGAAGTTGTTAGTGTAACAGGTAATACTTGTCCAAGAGGAAAAGTATACGCTGAAAAGGAAGTAACAAATCCTACACGTATCGTAACTTCATCAGTTAGAGTAGTTGGCGGAGACAGACCATCTGTTTCATGCAAAACTAAGAGCGATATTCCAAAATCAAAAATCTTTGATGTTGCTCGTGCTTTAAAAGACGTTGAAGCAAAAGCGCCAATTAGTATTGGTGATGTATTAGTAGAAGATGTAGCTGGTACAGGCGTACAAATCGTTGCAACTTCACATGCTGATGCTGTATAAAAATAATATGAAGTTGGGGTGTGCAATTGGCACACCCCTTATTTAGTTTACTTGCAAAACTTGAATTAAAAATACAACTCATGTATAATGAAATAATTGAGATATTCTCATAGGAGGCATATCATGGGTAAAAAGAACACGAATGAAGTATTAAAGAAAATAGGAGAAAACTATGCTGGATTCAGTAAAAGACAAAAACTGATCGCAGATTTTATATTAAAAAATTATGATAAAGCTGCATTTCTGACAGCATCAAAGCTTGGAAGTGCGGTTGGGGTTAGTGAGTCCACGGTAGTTCGTTTTGCAACTGAGCTTGGCTATAAAGGATACCCGGGGTTTCAGAAAGCACTGGAAGAGCTTGTGCGAACGAAACTGAATTCTATTCAGAGAATGGAAGTGACTTATGGACGAATTGCCCAATCTGAAATTTTGGAATCGGTACTTCATTCAGATATTGATAAAATCAAGCTGACTTTGGCAAATATAGATCAAAATGCATTTGAGATGGCGGTAGATACAATTTTAAAAGCAAAGAAAATCTATATCGTAGGGATCAGAAGCTGTGCGCCGCTGGCAGAATTTTTAAGCTTCTATTTGAATCTGATCTGTGATAATGTAATTCAGGTGCATACAAATGGTGCGAGCGAGATTTTTGAACAACTGATCCGTATCAATGAAGAAGATGTAATTATCGGGATCAGTTTTCCGAGGTATTCTATGCGTACATTAAAAGCTCTGGAATTTGCGAGCAACCGCAAGGCGAAGGTGATTACTCTGACGGACAGTATTCATTCTCCAATTACACTGTATTCTTCATGCAATTTGATCGCGAGAAGTGATATGGCTTCTATTGTAGATTCCTTAGTGGCGCCTTTGAGTGTGATCAATGCGCTGGTAGTTGCGCTGTGCATGAAAAAACAAAATGATGTAATTACGACATTGGAAACATTAGAAGAAATATGGGATGAATACCAGGTCTATAGTAGTGATGAATTGAATCTGGTAGAAGATAAAGTGACATTTAATTATGACGAAAATGAGGATGTATAGATGAGTAAAGTACTCGTAGTAGGTGCCGGTGCTGCTGGTATGTTTGCAGCGATCGCGGCGGCATATAATGGAAATGAAGTTCATTTGTTTGAAAAAAATGAAAAATTAGGGAAAAAAATATTTATAACAGGAAAAGGAAGATGTAATATCACAAATGCGAGCGATATGGATACATTGTTCCGGTCGGTAGTGACAAATTCAAAATTTTTATATAGCAGTTTTGCAGGGTATACCAATCAGGATGTAATTGATTTTTTTGAACGAATCGGTGTGCATACAAAAGTGGAAAGGGGAAACAGAGTGTTTCCGGTATCGGATCATTCTTCCGATGTGATCAGTGGTTTGACAAGAGAACTGCATAATCTGGGTGTGGAGATCCATTTACACACAGAAGTAAAAAGAGTTGCTGGAAAAGAACAGTTTGAATATCTCGAACTAAAAAATGGCACAAAAGTAAAAGGAGATGCCTGTATTGTTGCTACGGGAGGTTTCTCATATCAGACGACAGGATCAACAGGGGATGGCTATCGTTTCGCAAAAGAATTGGGACATCAGGTGACTGAAATCTTGCCGGCGTTAGTACCTCTTGTAATCAAAGAAGAGTGGGTGAAAGAGCTGCAGGGTCTGTCTCTTCGAAATGTACAGGCAACCGTATATGATGGCAAGAAAAAATTATATGATGATTTTGGTGAGATGCTTTTTACACATTATGGCGTGAGCGGACCTCTGATGCTGAGTGCAAGCAGCTACATTGCCAAGAAAGTGAAAGAGAAAGAATTAAAGCTAGTGATAGATTTGAAACCTGCACTGACATTTGAACAGTTAGATCAAAGGATTTTACGGGATTTTGATGAAAATATAAATAAACAATTTAAAAATGCAATTCAAAAACTATTTCCAAGCAAATTGATACCGGTTATTTTGGCAGTAGGAGAAATAGACCCGGACAAAAAAGTAAATCTGATCACAAAAGAAGAAAGACAAAATTTTGTAAAATTGATCAAAGGATTTACGATGACTATAAGCGGGCTTCGTGATTTTAATGAAGCGATCATTACAAAAGGCGGTATCAAAGTTAAAGAAATCAATCCGGCGACAATGGAATCGAAACTTGTCCAGGGACTCTATTTTGCGGGAGAAGTATTGGATCTGGATGCGCTTACAGGTGGATTCAATCTGCAGATCGCATGGTCAACTGGATATGCGGCAGGAAGCAGTATTTGGTAAAGAAAGGAAGAGAAAAATGGGATATAATATAGCAATTGATGGACCAGCAGGAGCTGGAAAAAGTACGATAGCAAAAATGATAGCAAAAGAATTAGGGTATATTTATGTAGATACAGGAGCAATGTATCGAGCATTGGCAGTGTATTTTCTGAAACAGGGATTTGGACCAGAGAATGTAGAAGAAATCAAAGGTGCATGTAAAAATGCAGAAGTTGCCTTGAAATATGAAGATGGTGTACAGCAGGTATATTTAAACGGAGAAAACGTAACAGGAATGCTCCGTGAAGAGGCTGTGGGGAATATGGCTTCTGTAAGTTCGGCGATCGGAGAGGTGCGCGCTCAATTATTACAGCTTCAAAGAGATATGGCTGCAAAGCATGATGTGGTAATGGATGGCCGTGATATAGGTACGAATATTTTGCCAAATGCAGATGTAAAAGTATATTTGACTGCAAGTGTAGAAGAGAGAGCAAGAAGACGATTTGTAGAACTTCAGGAAAAAGGAGTTGCCTGCGATTTAAATGAAATTGCAAAAGATATCGCAGAAAGAGATGCGAGAGATATGAACCGCGAGATTGCACCGTTAAAGCAGGCAGAGGATGCGGTGCTGGTTGACAGCTCAGATATGACAATTGAAGAAGTTGTAAAAGCAATTATAGATTTGTGCAAATAAAGAAGGTTGACATATGGAAGTAAGATTAGCGAAAACAGCAGGATTCTGTTTTGGAGTAAAAAGAGCAGTAGAGACTGTGTATGAGCAGGTTGAGCAGAATCAGGATGAGCAGATTTACACATTTGGTCCGATTATCCATAATGATGAAGTGGTAAAGGATTTAAAAAGCAAAGGTGTAAAAGTAATTCACACAGAAGAAGAGCTTGAGACACTGTCAAATGGCATTGTGATCATTCGTTCGCACGGGGTATCAAAACATATTTATGAAATACTGGAAAACCGTGGAGTAAAATGCGTGGATGCAACCTGCCCATTTGTGAAAAAGATTCATAATATCGTGGCGAAAGAAAGTGCATTGGGAAGCTTTATTGTCATAATCGGAGATGAATTACACCCGGAAGTACAAGGGATCAAAGGCTGGGCAGGAAAAGACGTAAAAGTCATCAAGACTGTGGAAGAAGCAGAGGCTTTTGAAGCACCAGAAAATGCTAAGATTTGTATCGTTTCTCAGACGACATTTAATTACAATAAATTTAAATATTTAGTTGAAATTATACAAAAAAAGAGTTATGATATAAGTGTTTTAAATACAATTTGCAATGCAACGAAGGAACGCCAGACCGAAGCGCTCAGTATTGCAAAAGAGGTGGACGCGATGATTGTCATAGGAGACAAGCATAGTTCCAATACTCAGAAGTTATTTGAAATATGCAGTAATGCATGTAACAATACGTACTATATACAGACACTTGACGATTTGAATATGAATCAATTAAAGTCAGTAAAAACGGTAGGTATTACAGCAGGGGCGTCGACGCCCAAGAATATAATTGAGGAGGTTCAAAATAATGTCGGAATTAACTTTTGAACAAATGTTAGAGGATTCATTCAAAACAATACGTAATGGAGAGGTTGTAGATGGTACAGTCATTGATGTAAAACCTGACGAAATCATTTTAAATATAGGCTACAAAGCTGACGGTATCATTACTCGCAGTGAATACACTAACGAACCAAATGTTGATTTAACTACAATCGTTTCAGTTGGCGACAAGATGACTGTCAAAGTATTGAAAGTAAACGATGGCGAAGGACAAGTGTTGTTAACATACAAGAGATTAGCAGCAGAAAAAGGAAGCGAAAGATTAAAAGAAGCTTTCGAAAACAAAGAAGTATTAAAAGCTACAGTAGCACAGATTCTTGGTGGAGGTTTAAGCGTTGTTGTGGAAGAAGCTAAGATCTTCATTCCAGCAAGTTTAGTATCAGATGTATACGAAAAAGACCTCAGCAAATACCAAGGTCAGGAAATTGAATTTGTAATCAGCGAATTCAACCCAAGAAGAAACAGAATCATCGGTGACAGAAGACAACTTTTAGTTGCTGAAAGAGCTGAATTACAAAAAGCATTATTTGAAAAATTAAACGTTGGAGATACTGTAACAGGAACAGTGAAGAACGTAACTGATTTTGGTGCATTCATCGATTTAGGTGGAGTTGATGGATTGTTACATATCTCAGAAATGTCTTGGGGCAGAGTAGAAAATCCTAAGAAAGTATTCAAAGTAGGAGAAGAAGTTACAGTTCTTGTAAAAGACATTAAAGATACAAAAGTTGCTTTAAGTCTTAAATTCCCAGAATCAAATCCATGGGCAAATGCTTCTGAAACATTTGCAGTTGGAAAAGAAGTAACAGGTAAAGTTGCAAGAATGACTGACTTCGGTGCATTCGTGGAATTAGCACCAGGGGTAGATGCTTTATTGCATGTATCACAAATTTCAAGAGCACACGTAGAAAAACCAGCTGATGCATTAACAGTAGGACAAGTTATCACAGCAAAAGTCGTTGATTTAAACGAAGCAGACAAAAAAATTAGCTTAAGCATGAAAGCCTTGGAACCAGAAGCAGTACCAGCGACTGAGGCTGCCGTAGAAGCTGAAACAGCTGAATAATATTGAGTAAGTAATTCATAAGTGAAAATTTAAAATGTCGGTTCAGACATTTGAGCATTGTAATTTAAAATGAAATCTCATACCAAATAGAGACTACGTGTAGTCTCTATTTGTGCGTTTAAGCACATGTGAAAAAAATGTCAAGAAGACGAAAGGGAGGAAGAAAAGAATGGGATTATTAACATTCAAAGGTGGAGTGCATCCAAATGATGGAAAAAGCTTAGCAAAAGACAAAGCAATCGTTTCCATTTTACCAAAAGGTGATTTGATGTTTCCACTCTCTCAGCACATTGGCGCACCAGCAACAGCGATTGTAAAAAAAGGTGACAAAGTGTTGAAGGGACAAAAAATTGCTGAGGCAGGCGGATTTGTATCTGCTCCAATTTACTCATCTGTTTCAGGTACAGTAAAAGCGATCGAACCACACTTTAATCCATCTGGATCAAAAGTAAACTGTATCGTTATTGAAAATGATGGAGAATATGCAGAAGTTGACTATACACCAGTCAAACCATTTGCAGAATTGTCTAAGCAGGAAATTTTAACAATGATTGGTGAAGCAGGTATTGTAGGTATGGGTGGTGCCGGATTCCCAACAAGAGTAAAATTATCGCCAAAAGAACCAGACAAGATCGAATATGTAATCGCAAACTGTGCAGAGTGTGAACCTTATATCACAGCCGATTACAGAAGAATGCTGGAAAACCCAGATGAATTGATCAGTGGTATGAAAGTGGTGCTTAGCTTATTTGACAATGCAAAAGGTATTTTCGGCGTAGAAGACAATAAGCCAGATTGTATTGCAAAATTAAAAGAACTTACAAAAGACGAACCACGTATGGAAGTTATGGCACTTAAGACAAAATATCCACAAGGTGCAGAACGTCAATTGATTTATGCAACAACAGGAAGAGCAATCAACTCGACAATGCTTCCAGCAGATGCAGGATGTGTTGTAGACAACGTTGAAACATTGATCGGTATTCATAATGCAGTAATCAATGGAAGACCACTTATGGAACGTGTTTGTACAGTAAGTGGAGATGGCGTAAATGAACCAGGTAACTTCAAAGTTTTATTAGGAACAAATCATAAAGAAGTAGTAGAAGCTGCAGGTGGATTAAAGGGAGAACCTGAAAAAGTAATCTCTGGTGGTCCTATGATGGGATTTGCTATGTTTACTTTAGATACACCAATTACAAAGACATCTTCATCTATTCTTTGCCTTACAAAAGATGAAGTAGCTGAACATGAACCAAGTGCATGTATCAACTGCGGACGCTGTGTAGATGCATGTCCAAGTAGAATCATTCCTTCAAGATTAGCTGATTATGCAGAACGCTTCAACGAAGAAGCATTTGTAAAATGGGAAGGTCTTGAATGCGTAGAATGCGGATCTTGCAGTTATGTATGTCCAGCAAAACGTCAGTTAAAACAATCAATTGGTTCAATGAAGAAAATCGTTTTAGCTAACAGAAGAAAGAAATAAACCAAAATAGAAGGAAAGGAAGAGGTGAATTAACGTGGGCGAAAATTTCAACATTTCAGCTTCACCACATATTCGTTCTAAAGTTACAACAAGCAATATTATGATGTGGGTACTTATTGCTTTGTTACCAGCTACAGCATTCGGTATTATTAACTTTGGATTTTCTGCTTTAGTTGTTGTTGTAGTAACAGTAGCATCAGCAGTTCTTACAGAATATGCATATCAAAAATTAATGCATAAAAAAGTAACAATCAGTGATTTTAGTGCAGCAGTAACAGGTCTGTTATTGGCACTTAATATGCCACCAACAGCTCCATGGTGGATGTGTGTACTTGGTAGCGTATTTGCTATCTTAGTAGTAAAACAAGTATTTGGTGGTTTGGGTCAGAACTTTATGAACCCAGCACTTGGAGCAAGATGTTTCTTATTGATCTCATTCACAGGAAGAATGACAACATTTGTATACGATGGAGTATCAGGAGCAACACCACTCGCTTTATTAAAAGCTGGTGAAAGTGTAAATGTTATGGATATGTTTGTTGGTAACATCGCTGGTACAATCGGTGAAACTTCAGTGATCGCTATTTTAATCGGTGCAGTAATCCTTTTAGTAAAAGGTATCATCGATATCAGAATTCCAGGTACATATATTATTACTTTTGTGATCTTTGTTGTAATCTTTGGCGGACACGGACTCGACATGAACTATATCGCAGCTCATCTTTGCGGTGGTGGTTTAATGTTAGGTGCATGGTTCATGGCAACTGATTATGTTACATGTCCAATTACAAAGAATGGTCAAATCCTTTACGGAGTATGTCTTGGTATTTTAACAGGTTTATTCAGATTATTTGGAGGATCAGCAGAAGGTGTTTCTTATGCGATCATCATCAGTAACCTTTTAGTTCCATTGATTGAAAGAGTTACTCTTCCAAAACCATTTGGTAAAGGAGGAGAAAAATAATGAAAAATATTATTAAAAACACATTGATCTTAACAGCTATTACATTAGTAGCAGGTGTGTTACTTGGTCTTGTGTATGAAATTACAAAAGAACCAATCGCACAGGCAAAAGAACAGGCAAAAAATGAGGCTTATCAGGCAGTTATGGTAGAAGCTGATACTTTTGAAGTATTAGATGTTAATACTGTTGATCTGGGAATCACAGGCTGTGTAGTAGACGAAGTTGTGACAGCAAAAGCTGGTGATGAAGTAAAAGGTTTTGTAATCACAGTAACAACAAGTGAAGGATATGGCGGAAATATCCAGGTATCAATTGGTATTGCATCAGATGGTACTGTAAAAGGAATTGAAATGCTTTCTATCAGTGAAACAGCAGGTCTTGGTATGAATGCGGATACACCAGAATTCAAGGCTCAATATGCTGACAAATTGACAGATGCATTTGTAGTAACAAAAACAGGCGCAGCAGCAGACAATGAAATCGATGCGATCAGTGGTGCAACAATCACTTCAAATGCGGTTACAAATGCTGTAAATACTGCAATTGCTTATTTTAGTAATGTGTTAGGAGGTAGTGTAAATGAATAAATGTGTAGAAAGACTTTACAATGGTCTTATTAAAGAAAACCCTACCTTCGTATTGATGTTAGGTATGTGTCCTACATTGGCTGTAACTACATCAGCGATCAACGGTGCAGGTATGGGTCTTGCAACAACATTCGTACTGGTTATGTCTAATATGCTGATTTCTATGCTCCGTAAAATCATTCCAGATTCAGTGCGTATGCCTGCATTCATCGTAGTTGTAGCTTCTTTCGTTACAATTTTACAGTTTATTTTAGAAGGTTTTATTCCAAGTTTATACTCAGCACTTGGCGTATTTATTCCACTTATCGTAGTTAACTGTATTATCTTAGGACGTGCAGAAAGTTATGCTTGTAAAAATCCAGTTTTACCTTCTATTTTTGACGGACTTGGTATGGGACTTGGTTTTACTGTAGGTCTTACATCAATTGGTATCGTAAGAGAAATCATCGGTGCAGGTACAGTATTTGGATTCCAAATCATGCCAGCATCATATGAACCAATTACAATCTTTATCTTAGCTCCAGGTGCATTCTTTGTATTATCATGCTTAGTAGCAGCTCAAAATGCAGTAAAAGCAAAAGCAGCTAAGAAAGGCAAAGAAGTTAAGAAAACAGGTGGATGCGGCGAAGGCTGTGGAAGCTGTGGAAATAGTGCATGTGGCGGAAAAGTATTCCCTACAGGAAATGAAGAATAGGAGGAGTGCAAAATGGGAGAATTATTACTTATTGCTGTTGGTGCAGCACTTGTGAATAACGTTGTACTTAGCCAATTCATGGGAATTTGTCCGTTCCTTGGTGTTTCTAAAAAAGTAGAAACAGCAGCAGGTATGGGTGGTGCTGTTATCTTCGTTATCGGTATCGCATCACTTGTTACAAACATTATTCAGAAATTTATCCTGGAAAAAACAGGTATGGAATATTTACAGACAATCGTATTTATTCTTGTAATTGCAGCTTTGGTACAATTTGTTGAAATGTTCTTGAAGAAATCAATGCCTTCTTTATATCAGGCATTAGGTGTTTTCTTGCCACTTATCACAACAAACTGTGCAGTATTAGGTTCAGCTATTACTATCACACAAAAAGGATATGGAATCTTTACAGGCGTTATTTATGGATTAGGTACAGCTATTGGTTTTACAATTGCGATTGTATTAATGGCTGGTATTCGTGAAAAAATGGAATACAATGATATTCCAGAAGCATTCAAAGGAACTCCAATCGTACTTGTAACAGCAGGGCTTATGGCGATTGCATTCTTTGGATTCTCAGGATTAATTTAGGAGGGCAAAGAATATGAATATAACAGGAATTATTATCGCTACCGTTGTAGTTGGCGGTGTAGGCTTATTTATCGGTCTTTTCCTGGGATTTGCTGGCAAGGCTTTTGCTGTAGAAGTTGATCCAAGAGAAGAAGCAATTGCAGCAGCACTTCCAGGCAATAACTGTGGTGGTTGTGGATATGCAGGATGTTCAGGTCTTGCAGCAGCTATCGTTAAAGGCGAAGCAGAATGTGGCGGATGTCCAGTAGGTGGAGCACCAGTTGCAGCAGAAATTGCAAAGATCATGGGACAGGAAGCTGGCGAACAAGTAAAGAAAGTTGCTTTTGTAAAATGTGCTGGTACATGTGACAAAGCAAATACAGATTATAAATACAATGGTATCGAAGATTGTAGAGTAGTTGGATTTATGCAAAACGGCGGTCCAAAAACATGTAACTATGGATGTCTTGGATATGGCTCTTGTGTAAAGGCTTGTCCATTTGATGCAATCCATGTTGTAGATGGTATCGCAGTAGTAGACAAAGAAGCATGTAAAGCATGTGGAAAATGCGTTGCTGCATGTCCAAAACACTTAATCGAATTAGTACCATACGAACAAAAACATTTAGTACAATGTAGTTCAAATGATAAAGGAAAAGATGTTATGAAAGCATGTAAAGTTGGATGTATCGGATGTATGATGTGTACAAAAGTTTGTCCAACAGGTGCTATCACAGTATCAAATAACGTTGCTCACATTGATCCAGAAAAATGTACAAACTGTGGTCTTTGTGCAGAAAAATGTCCAAAGAAGATTATTTTATAATCAAATGAAATGTAAAAAAGAGGTTGCGGTTGCAGCCTCTTTTTTAGCGTGTATCGTATATTTCATAATCTTCTGTAATAAATATCGCATCTATTCCATCCAGCAATTCGATCAGTTTCATTCCATCTTCCAGACCTAAAGCAAGGCAGGAGGTGCTGAGAGCGTCTCCGTCAACTGATCTAGGAGAAAGGATCGTTACGCTTAGAAGTCCATTGTCGTAAGGATAGCCATCTTCTGTGTTTAAAATATGATGATAGATTCTATCATTCAGTTCAAAATATCGTTCATACACACCGGATGAAACAACAGAACTGTCGTTGGTTTTTACGGAAGTGATGGCGGTCCCTTGTGTATCAAACGGCTTTTGAATACCGATATTAAAATCAGACCCGTCTGGCTTTGTGCCAATTGCAAGCATGTTTCCACCAAGATTGATCAGAGCACTTTCTACACCTTCGCTTTGCAGATATTCTTTCAAAGTGTCTGCCATATATCCTTTTGCGATTCCGCCAAGATCGATCGCCATCTTTGGGTCAGTCAGAGTAACCGTATTTCCTTCAATTTGGATATTTTGATAGTTTACATGGGAAAGTGCTTCTTTAATATCGCTCTCATCTGGAATGATTCCGGGGTTGTTTTTGATATCCCATAACTCGCTGAGAGGAGCGATTGTAATATCGAATTTTCCGTTTGTAAGCTCACCATATTCGATCCCTTTCTGAATAAGATCCAAGGTGGTTTCAGAAACATCAACCGGTTCGCCATTTGCATGATTTAATGCATAGATTTCACTGGTTTCAATCGTACGGCTGACAGTCTTTTCAAAATCATCGCAATATGCAAAACATTGCTCCAGCAATTCTGTATTCGTTGAGTCGTAGATTTTAATCGAAATGACGGTATCAAAATAGATTCCGGTTTTTTCTATTGGATCACTTGCAGTCTGGGTGCAGCCAGATAACAGGAGTCCTGCTGCCAATAATGAGCAGCCAAATGCACGTAATCGTTTCATATATTTCCTCCGTTTTTTCACTATTCTAATAGTATAACATATTAGATGAAAGAAGCAATCGAACATGTGGTTGCATATTCAAAACTGATATGCTAGAATAGACAAAGAGGTTAAATGACATGAAAAAATTCGATTTTATTTTCGCTGGATTTGTGCTTGCGGTGGCTAGTTTTATTACTCTGTGGTACGGAGCTTTGGCGAAGCAGGATGCCGGACAGGTCACGGTTACAGTAGAACATGAAGTATATGGGACCTATCTTCTGAGTGAGGATCAGGAGATTTGGATTAATAATACGAATCTTCTTGTGATAGAGGACAATAAAGCATATATGAAAGATGCAGATTGTCCGAACAAGGACTGCGTGAAGCAAAAAGAGATTTCAAAAAAGGGTGAGACGATTACCTGTCTCCCGAATAAAGTGATTGTAGAAGTGACGGCTGGAGAATCATCAGAGCTTGATGGTGTTGCAAATTAGGAGGCAGTGATTCATGAAATCAAAAGTAGCATATTTTGGCGTATTTATATCGCTGGCATTGATTTTTAGTTATGTGGAATCACTGATTCCGATCAACTTTGGGATTCCCGGAGTGAAGCTTGGTCTTGCGAATCTGATCACGATTCTGGTTCTGTATAAGATGGGGACGAAAGAAGCTTGTCTGGTTTCTATTGTCAGAGTGATTTTAGCAGGATTTATATTTGGCAATCTATTTTCGATTTTATATAGTCTGGCAGGTGGACTCCTTAGTCTTGCGATGATGAGTTTTGCCCGCAGAACGGATAGATTCAGCATATATGGAGTCAGTATGGTTGGAGGAGTATTCCACAATGTTGGGCAGCTTGTTATGGCAATGTTTGTGGTGGAAAGTGTTACTATCGCGGGATATCTTCCAGTATTGCTTGTTGCAGGACTTGTCACTGGATTTGTGATCGGTGTTGTGTCAAACGAGATGCTAAAGCGATTAAAGAATTTTTCAATACAATTTTAACATAATGGAGGCAGTATGATTTCTTATATTCGAGGCGAATTGGTTGCAGTGGAAGAAGAAAAAGTAATAATAGATGTGAATGGAGTGGGCTTTGGGATTTTTATGCCGGGGCAGGCGATGAATGCACTTCCGGCAATCGGAGAAGAAGTAAAGCTTCACACTTATATGAACGTAAGAGAAGATGCGATGCAGTTATTTGGATTTTTGACACGTGATGATTTAAATGTATTTAAGCTGGTCATTGGAGTGAGTGGTATAGGACCAAAGGGCGGACTCAATATCTTGTCACAGTTGTCTCCGGATGAACTTCGTTTTGCGGTGATGGCTCATGATGTAAAAGCAATTTCAGCAGCGCCGGGGATTGGCAAAAAGACGGCTGAAAAGCTGATCATCGAGCTGAAAGATAAGCTAAGCATTGAAGATGTGCTGGAGAAAACGGCAGATACGACTTCGGCTGTACATAGCAGTACAACGAATGTAGTTCAGGCAGAGGCAGTGCAGGCGTTAGCTGCACTGGGATATGGCAATTCAGAGGCACTTAAGGCTGTGAAGAAAGTCGAAATAGATGAGGATACTACAGTCGAAGATGTATTGAAACAGGCATTGAAATATATTATGTTTTAGCAGAGATGGGATCGTATATGAAGAAGAGAATCATTACAACAGAGAATTTAGAAGAAGATTTGAAGATAGAGAACCATTTGCGTCCACAGCTTTTGAAAGATTATATTGGACAGGAAAAAGCAAAAGAGGTTTTGAAAGTATATATTGAGGCAGCAAAGTCCAGAAAGGAATCCCTGGATCATGTACTGTTCTATGGGCCTCCGGGGCTTGGTAAGACCACATTGGCTGGGATCATTGCAAATGAGATGAATGTAAATTTGAAGATCACATCGGGACCGGCGATTGAAAAGCCGGGTGAGATGGCAGCAATCTTAAATAACCTTCAGGAAGGCGATGTGCTTTTTGTAGATGAGATTCATCGTTTGAACAGACAGGTGGAAGAAGTGCTCTATCCGGCAATGGAAGATTTTGCGATTGATATTATGATCGGAAAGGGATCCAGTGCCCGCTCAATCCGTTTGGATCTGCCTAAATTTACATTGGTAGGAGCAACTACACGAGCTGGTATGCTCACAGCACCACTTCGTGACCGTTTTGGAGTAGTGCATCGTTTGGAGTTTTATACAGACAAAGAGCTTCAGACTATTATTATGCGTTCGGCAAAGGTGCTCGATGTAGAGATTGAGCCGCAGGGGGCGCTTGAGATTGCCAGAAGATCCAGAGGAACCCCGCGTCTGGCAAATCGTCTGTTAAAACGTGTGCGAGATTTTGCACAGGTAAAATATGACGGTGTGATCACAGAAGATGTAGCGATGTATGCATTAAATCTTCTGGATGTGGACAAGTACGGTCTTGACCATGTAGACAGGAATATTTTATTGACGATCATCCAGAAATTTCAGGGAGGACCGGTTGGACTGGATACACTGGCAGCGTCGATCGGAGAAGACTCTGGTACAATTGAGGATGTATATGAACCATATTTATTAAAAAATGGGTTTATTCAGAGAACTCCAAAAGGAAGAGTTGTCACAGAACATGCATATCATCACCTGGGAATTGCATATAATAATCAATAAAAGAGTTGGTTTTTCGGTCAATATGCGTTATAATTATTAGATAATGAAAGAACAATGGGGGAGAGTCCTATGGCAACTTCAAAAAATTATACCGAAGTATTGATTGGCGGAAAAGTTTTTACTCTTAGCGGGTTTGAAAGTGAAGAATATTTACAGAAAGTATCTACATATTTAAATCATAAAATTGCAGAATGTTCCAATATTGCAGGGTATCGCAGACAAAGTTCAGAGACAAGAAGTACCTTGCTAGCACTGAATATTGCAGATGATTATTTTAAAGCAAAGAGACAGGGTGCATCTTTAGAACTGGATGTAGAACAAAAAGACAAAGAGATGTATGATTTAAAACATGATCTGATTTCTACACAAATCAAATGTGAGAATTTAGAAAGTGAGTTGGAACGCTTAAAAGAAGAAAATCAAAAGCTGCAGATGCAGATTATAAAATTAGAAGTTGAAATGAAAAATCGTAAGAAATAGACTGTCGTTTTGACAGTCTTTTTTCAAAATAGGAGACTTTATGAAGAGAGAAATAGAGATATTATCACCGGCAGGTTCCTATGAGAGTTTAAAGGCAGCAATCGCGGCAGGCGCGGATGCGGTCTATATCGGAGGAAGCCGTTTTGGCGCAAGAGCTTATGCAGATAATCTGAACGAAGAGAAGATGCTGGAGGCGATCGATTATGCACATCTGCATGGAAGAAAGATCTATTTGACGGTGAATACATTATTAAAAGAGCAGGAATTGGAAAAAGAACTGTATGATTATTTGCTTCCATACTATAAGCATGGGATTGATGCAGTGATCGTACAGGATCTGGGTGTGCTTTCATTTATCAAAAAGCATTTTCCGGGTCTTCCGGTTCATGCAAGTACACAGATGACAATTACAGATCTTCTGGGTGCAAAATTTATGGAAAAACAAGGGGTGGAACGTATTGTAACATCTCGTGAGATGAGTTTGAGTGAGATTAAGGAGATTTTTGATCATACAGACGTAGAGATAGAAAGTTTTGTGCATGGGGCGTTGTGCTATTGTTATTCAGGACAATGCTTATACAGCAGTCTTATTGGCGGCAGAAGCGGTAACCGCGGACAATGCGCGCAGCCTTGCAGACTTCCGTATAAAGTAGATGGAAACAAAAATGCGGAATATGTGCTCAGTCTGAAAGATATGTGTACATTGGAATACATTCCAGAGCTGATAGAAGCTGGAATCTACTCTTTCAAAATTGAAGGAAGAATGAAAAAGCCGGAGTATGTTGCATTAGTGACAAAGATGTACCGTAAATATGTAGATTTATATTTCCAAAAAGGAAAAAAAGGATTTCGTGTAGATCCTGCAGACAAAGAAAAACTGCTGGATTTATATAATCGAGGCGGTTCTCATGGCGGCTACTATCATAAAAAGAATGGAAGAGACATGGTTTCTTTAAAACGACCGAATCATGCCGGAGTACCGGCTCTGCGCGTGATAAAGTCTGCTGGTAAATCCATTACCTGTAAGGCACTTCTGGACATTTCAGCAGGGGATGTGGTGGAACTGCCTACAGAAGGCGAAAACTTTACATTTGCTTCTGCGGTGAAAAAGGGGCAAAATGTCACGTTTACAACGCATAAAAAGCAGAATCTGCAAAAAGACATGGTTCTTTCCAGAACTCGAAATGAAAGTTTAATCCGCGAAATTCATGAAACAATGATAAATAAAAAAATAAAAGAAAAAATTAATGGTAAATTAATAATTTCTGAAGGAACATCTGCTAAACTTGTATTATATTATGGAGATATCGTTGTAGAGTCAGTCGGAGAGATCGTGCAAAGTGCAAAGAATCAACCGATGGATGCGGCGAGAATCGAGAAACAGATTCGAAAAACAGGCAATACCGAATTTGAATTCGAAAAATTAGAGATTGAGATTTCAGGAAATGTTTTTATGCCAATGCAGAGTCTTAATGAACTGCGAAGAATTGCACTGGAAGAGTTGGAACGCAGAATTATAGAAGCTTATCGCAGAGAAGTGAAAATACTTCCATGCGATAAGAGCGAACTTTCTGGTTCGGATGCCAGCGCGGCTTTGGAAAGATGTTCTGGCCTCTATGTCTATGTAGAAGAAGTGGAACAATTCAAAGAAGCCGTAAAATATGAAAGTGTGAGACGTATCTATCTGGATGCAAATGCTGTTTCTCATATTTGGGACAATCCACAGACGAAAGAATTGCTGGAAGAAGCCCATGACAGCAAGAAAGAGATTTATCTCGCATTGCCGCATATCATCCGAAGTACAACAAAAAACATTTTAAATGCTTACAAAGCGTTTATCTTTCAACTGGACTGGGACGGTATATTGATCCGAAACAACGAAAGTTATGAATTTTTAAAAGAAAATCAGTATCAGGGAAAGATTGTGTCAGATTACAGTATGTATCATTTTAACAGAGAAGCAAAAAAATTCTGGGAGAAAGAGCAGATTGAGTCTTTCACAGCTCCTTTGGAATTGAACTATAAAGAATTACAGGATGTAGGTATGTCAAACGGAGAATTGATCATATATGGTCATTTGCCGATGATGGTTTCAGCGCAATGTATCATGAATACCACAAAAGGATGCAGACACCAGAAAGGCAGACTCCAATTTACTGACCGCTATCAGAAAGTGTTTACAGCAAGAAATTGTTGTGATTATTGTTATAACATTATTTATAACACACTTCCTCTTGCGCTTTCTGATCAGAAAGAGGAGATACAAAAACTTGCTCCAAAGGCGCTTCGACTTCAGTTTACGATTGAAAACGGAGAAACCGTAAAGAAGGTTTTAACACATTTTGAGGAAGTATTTGTAAAAGAATGGATTCAGAGAGAACCAGATTTTGAATTTACAAGAGGACATTTTAAACGAGGAATAAAGTAGGTGATCATGTGGCAAATATTATAACAGAATGTTCTAAATATTTTATGATAATACTCATTACGATCTATACGTATGGGTGCTTTACAGTATTTGGATATGAGAATGAAGAGGATAAAAAAAGAGTATTTCGCAATCAGAATACTTTGATGTTTCTGATTCATTTCATGGCATTTGTCAGCATGTATTTGAAGACAGGGGAAGAAAAGCTGATAACGTTTTATGCAGTGCAGGCATTGATCCTGTTTTCTATTATTATACTTTTTACCAAAATATATCCGAAGGCATCCAGATTGATTATCAACAATATGTGTATGCTGCTTACGATCGGATTTATTATGATAACCAGACTGCAGTATAACAAAGCAGTAAAACAAAGTGTGATCGTTGCCTTTTCTATAGCGATCAGTCTTATTATCCCGATCATCATCCGCAAGATAAAAGGATTGTCAGAACTTCGCGTGCTGTATGCAGCAGTGGGGATCGTGGCACTTGCTGCGGTAGTAGTAGTCGGACAGGTATCGGGCGGAGCAAAGCTTGGATTTGAAATTGCAGGGTTTGGGATTCAGCCATCAGAATTTGTGAAAATTCTCTTTGTGTTTTTTGTGGCTGCAAGTTTTAATCGTTCTACAGAATTTAGAGATATTGTGGTGACAACGGCTGTTGCAGCTTTTCATGTATTGATTCTTGTGGTATCCAAGGATTTGGGTGCAGCTTTGATCATATTTGTCGTGTATCTTGTTATGTTGTATGTTTCTACTCGTCAGCCGCTTTATATTTTGGCAGGTCTGGGAGCAGGCAGCGTGGCGGCTGTACTGGCGTATTATTTGTTTAGTCACGTAAGGATCAGAGTCATTGTTTGGAAGGACCCACTGGCCTCTTATCAAAATGGTGGATATCAGGTGGCACAATCCTTGTTTGCAATCGGAACAGGAAGCTGGTTTGGAACTGGTCTGTATCAAGGAAAGGCGGATGCGATTCCTGTAGCGGATGAAGATTTTATATTCTCTGCAATTTCAGAAGAGATGGGACTTATTTTTGCATTATGCATGATTCTGATCTGTCTGAGCTGCTATATTATGTTTTTAAATATTGCGATGCAGTTAAGAAATCAGTTTTACAAATTGATAGCCCTTGGTCTTGGAACTTGTTACATCTTCCAGACATTTATCACGATCGGAGGCGTGACCAAATTTATTCCTTCAACGGGAGTTACGCTGCCTCTGGTAAGTTATGGAGGAAGTTCCGTATTAAGTACCTTGATCATGTTTGCGATCATTCAGGGTTTATATATATTAAGAGAGGACGAGGAAGACGATTTTGAAAGAAAAAAACAAGAACAACAAAGGAAAGCGTCAAGATCGAGAACTGCTGTGGGAACACGAACCGGACTTGGTGATTCTGGACGAAGCAATCGAAAAAGAGTACACCAAAACAGCAAAGCAGGCAGACAAAGATAAGGCGAATCAAAAAAAGCCTAAGAAAGCAAAGAAACGTAAAAATGCTGCAAATAAAGAATTTGCACGTGTTACGTATTTCTTTGTGGCATTGTTTTTGGTGATGATGGGATATATTGTTTACTTCAATGCTGTTAAAAGCAAGGATATGATAAACAGTCCGTATAACGTACGTCTGGATTCTATGGCAGATCGAGTGGTTCGCGGGAAAATATTAGATCAGGATGGAAATGTATTGGCGGAGACTCGTGTTGCAGAAGATGGAACGGAGACTCGAAATTATCCATATGGTGATTTATATGCACATGTGGTTGGATATGATTCAAACGGAAAATCTGGTCTGGAGTCCACTGAAAATTTTGATTTATTGACATCGAATGCATTTTTCCTGGAACAGTTAAAGAGAGAGATTCAGGAAGAAAAGAATATTGGAGACAACATTGTGACCACATTGGATACTGATTTGCAAAAGGCAGCTTATAATGCTTTGGGAAGTTATAAGGGTGCCGTAGTTGTTATGGAAGCAAGTACTGGAAAGATTCTTGCGATGGTGTCCAAACCGACATTCGATCCAAATACCGTCGTAGAAGACTGGGATTGGCTGACTACGGATGAAGACAGTTCACTGCTTAACAGAGCTACACAGGGGGCGTATGCGCCTGGATCTGTTTTTAAATTAGTGACGCTTTTGGAATATATCCGTGAGAACAGTGGTTATGATACCTACACTTATGAGTGTGATGGAGAGATTGAATATGATGGTACAACGATTCACTGTGCTGGAAACTATGCACATGGTACAGAGACACTTGCGGATTCTCTGGCATATTCGTGCAACAGTTCGTTTGTAAATATAGGTCTGTCTTTGAATATCAAGTCATTTTGCAGTACGGCAGAAGGATTGCTGTTTAATTCAAAACTGCCGAATATTCTGCCTTACACAGAGAGTAAGTTCCAGCTTACAACAAAGTCTTCTACATCAGAAATCATGATGACGGCTATGGGGCAGGGAAAAACACAGGTGAGTCCTTATCACATGACATTGATCTCAGCAGCAATTGCGAATGGCGGAAATCTGATGAAGCCATATCTGGTTGATCAGGTAGTAAACTATACTGGTACCGTGATCTCTAAAAATATGCCAGAAAAATATGAGAAATTGATGACATCCGAAGAGGCTTCGATCTTAAAAGATTATATGAGTGGTGTAGTAGAATACGGAACAGGGACTGCTCTTAAAAACAGCACCTATTCGGTAGCAGGTAAGACAGGAACAGCCGAATACAGCAGTGACAAATCAAAGTCACATTCCTGGTTTACAGGATTTTCCAATATTGAAAATCCAGATATTGTTGTGACGGTAGTTGTTGAGAGCGCAGACCAGAGTGGAAAGAGTGCTGTATCCGTTGCAAAAAAAATATTTGATACGTATTATTATTAAATGAGGGATTCCTATGAAATATTATTACGACCTCTATATTAGTGATTCACTTAAAAAGAAAAAGGATGAGATTTTTTCAAAAATAGAAAGCGGAAAGGTGCAGCTCAATCTTTATTTGATCGTACTGGCGCACAATGAGAAGAATCATCTGGAATTTTTTGATTCAGCAATGCTCCAGCAGAAGATTTTTTCAGAGCAGGATCTTTTTGTTGTAGGTATTGCAGAAGGATACTATGGTGCCTTAAAATTAATAGAAAGAATTACCCAGGAAGTTTTAGATGAGACGAAAGGTGTAAACCTGCGCTCGTATATTATCGGGAAGCAAAAAGAATTTGAAGAAAGCAATGTATAGGTGTAAATATGTTACATATAGCATTTACAATACTGAAAATAATAGGAATTATATTGTTGGCAATACTTGCACTTATAGTATTGCTTCTTTGTATTGTTGTGTTTACGCCGCTGCGCTATCAAATCTCTTCGGAAATAGATGGAACGCTTGACAGCTTAAAGGCAAATATCAAGTTTTCGTGGTTCTTTCATCTTATATCTGGCTATTTCATATATGAGGAAAAAGAAGCTGAGTTTCAAGTGAAATTTCTAGGCAGGAAGATTGATTTAGATAAACTGACGGAAAAGGAAGACGTAAAGAGCAGGACAGAAGAGAGTCAGGAAGAAGTAAAAGAATCAAAAGAACCAGAAACGACAGAGGTGTCAGAAATACCGGCAAAAGTTTCAGAAAAAGAAAGTCAATCTTCACAAACTGAAAAGAAAAGTGCTGAAAAACCGAATAAGCCTGCAATTTCTCAAAAAAAGAAACGAAAAGGCAAAACGAAAAAGCAGAGCATATGGGAGCGTATTAAATGTACAATTCATTCTGCTTGTGATAAAATAAAGGCACTGAAACAGAAGGTAGAAGAGATAAAAGTCTTTATAAATGATGAGATTCACAGATCGGCATTTGTGAAAACTTTGAAAGAGATAAAAAGACTTTTCCGATTTTTAAAACCGAAAAAATTCCATATGAATTTTACATTTGGATTTGAAGATCCTGCACAAACGGGACAGGTTTTGGGTGTGATCAGTATGTTATATCCATTTTTTGCAGAAAATATGGATGTGACACCGGATTTTGAAAATCAGGTTTTAAAAGGTGACCTGTATGTGAAAGGGCATATAAGAGGTGCCTATGCAGTGATACTCGTTTTTAATCTGATAAGAGATAGGAATATAAGAACGACATTAAAAAATATTAAAAAGTTTATGGCGAATGTGTAGGAGGAAAGAACATGGCAAACAACAATTTCAGTTCAACGGTAGCAGCGTTATTTCAGGGAATGGATGGAGTGGTATCTTCAAAGACAGTCGTGGGTGATGCAATTCAAGTTGGAGATATTACAATTTTACCATTGATCGACGTTTCATTTGGTTTGGGTGCAGGTGCTTTTAGCGGAGAAAAACAGGAAAAAGGCGGCGGCGGACTTGGAGGAAAAATGACACCAAGCGCAGTTCTTGTCATTCAGGATGGAAAAACAAGATTAGTCAATATCAAAAATCAGGATACGATGACAAAGATTCTGGATATGGTTCCGGAAGTGATCGATCGTTTTAGTTCCAGAAAAGATAAAAAGATGACAGAAGAGGATGTTGTAGAAATCTTAGACGAAGCGGAATCAAACAAATAGGAAACTGCATATAATGTACCAAGAAATGTATTTGGTGAAATTATGAAACGGGTAATTGGTTTTGCATTGTTTTTTATAGCAATAGGAATGATCATAATGATGATTTTATCAAATACATTTTGGGGTGTTGTATGTGTGATCGGTCTGCTTGTATTGGGATATCACCTTTTTTGCTGCAGATAGAAGAAAATAGAAGTGTATAAGACGTAAAAAAACGAGATGAGGATTCATCTCGTTTTGTTTGTCATTGTAAAATTAAGCACGTTCAACTTTGCCAGATTTTAAGCATGAAGTACATACATACATTCTTTTTGCATTTCCATCTGCAGTTTTAACTCTAACTGATTTTACATTAGATTTCCACATTTTTGGTGTTTTTCTATTAGAGTGACTTACGTTGTTTCCGAAATGAGCACCCTTTTCACAAATAGCACATTTAGCCATAATTGCACCTCCTAACGATATTCATAGTTATATCAGACTCACAACATAGGTTATTTTAACAGATAAGATTGTATTTTGCAAGTACTTCTTTAACAAATTAAATAATCCTTTTAGAAATTGTTGTAAAAATTTAAAAGACAGAGTATAATATACGTGTTATGTATGTTAAAATGTATGAAGTCCGAAAGAATTGGAGGAATAGATATGAAAGGTAGTATGACAACTGATTTAGGAATTATTACAATTGAACCTGAAGTAATTGCAAAATACGCTGGTACAGTGGCAGTTGAATGCTTCGGTATTGTAGGTATGGCAGCAGTGAGTATGAAAGATGGTCTTGTAAAATTATTGAAGAAAGAGAGTCTTACACACGGAATTCAAGTAGCAATTTCAGAAGATAACAAACTTACAATCAATTTTCATGTGATTGTGTCTTATGGTGTAAGTATTTCAGCTGTATGCGACAATTTGATTCATAATGTAAAATATAAAGTAGAAGCTTTCACTGGTATGGAAGTAGATAAGATCAATATCTACGTTGAAGGCGTTCGCGTGATCGATTAATTAAGGAGGAGCTAGTTGTGGCGATTAATACAATTAATGCAGAAATGCTTTCAAAGATGTTTTTAGCAGGAGCTGCTAATATTGAAGCAAAGAAAGAATTTATTAACGAATTAAACGTTTTCCCTGTACCAGATGGTGATACAGGTACAAATATGTCTCTTACAATTATGGCAGCAGCAAAAGAAGTTGCTGCGATTGAAAAACCAACGATGGAATCTTTAGCAAAAGCGATTTCATCAGGTTCACTTCGTGGTGCTCGTGGTAACTCTGGTGTAATTTTATCACAGTTATTCCGTGGATTTACAAAAGCAATCAAAGAAACAAAAGAAATCGATGTGCTGACACTTGCACATGCTTGCGATAAAGCAAAAGATACGGCATACAAAGCAGTTATGAAACCAAAGGAAGGAACAATCCTTACTGTAGCCAAAGGAATTGCAGAAAAAGCACTCGAATTGGCAGAATCAGTAGATGATTTAGAAGAATTCATTCCACAAGTGATCGATCATGCAGAATATGTATTGTCTAAGACACCAGAGATGCTTCCTGTTTTAAAAGAAGCAGGTGTTGTTGACTCAGGCGGACAAGGTTTATTAGAAGTTCTCAAAGGTGCATATGATGCATTCCTTGGAAAAGAAGTAGACTATACACAGATTGCACCGAGCTCTGCTGTAAGTACTACAAAGATCAGTGCTGAGACAAATGCAGAAATCAAATTTGGATACTGTACTGAGTTTATCATTATGACAGAAAAAGAATTCACAGACAAAGATGAGAGAGAATTCAAAGCATACTTAGAATCAATTGGTGATTCCATTGTTTGTGTTGCTGATGATGAGATCGTGAAGATCCATGTTCATACAAATGATCCAGGTCTGGCAATTCAAAGAGCTTTAACATATGGTCAGCTTTCTCGTATGAAGATTGATAACATGCGTGAAGAACATGAAGAAAAACTGATCCGTGATGCTGAAAAAGTTGCTCAACAGGAAAAAGCAAAAGAAAAAGCAGAGCAAAAAGAATTTGGATTCATCTCAGTTTCAATTGGAGAAGGTTTGAATGACATTTTCAGAGAACTTGGCGTTGACTACATTATCGAAGGTGGTCAGACAATGAACCCAAGTACAGATGATATGCTTACTGCAATTGATGCGGTAAATGCAAAACATGTATTCATCTTCCCTAATAATAAGAACATTACACTTGCTGCAAATCAGGCAAAATCATTGGTTAAAGATAAAGAAGTAATCGTAATTCCGACTAAGACAGTTCCACAGGGAATTACAGCAATCATCAATTTTGTTCCAGATTTATCAGCAGAAGAAAATGAAGAGATGATGTTAGAAGAAATCAAGCGTGTAAAAACTGGACAAGTAACATATGCTGTTCGTGATACAAGTATTGATGGAAAAGAAATCCACATGGATGATATTATGGGTATCGGAGATGCAGGAATCCTTTCAGTAGGAACTGAGATCGAAGCTACTACATTAGATATGCTTTCACAGTTAGTAGATGAAGAGTCTGAATTGATCAGTATTTATTATGGTGCTGATGTGACAGAAGAAGATGCTGCTGCATTGACAGAAAAGATTGAAGAGCTTTATCCAGATGTAGATATTGATACACATTCAGGTGGTCAACCAATTTATTATTATGTATTAGCTGTAGAATAAGACGATAAAGAGATTGTGCATTGCGCAATCTCTTTTGATATTATATGCGCTGGAGAAATGATTATGAATGAGCAGTCAAAAGTAAGTGAATTAAAAGGAATTGGGGAAAAGACCGAGAAATTATTTCAGAAACTAAACATTTATACCATCGGGGATTTGCTTCGTTATTATCCAAGATCCTATGATATTTATGAAGAACCGGTTCCAATTGCAAATATAGAAGAAGGAAAGATTTTGACAGTTTCGGGCAACATATTTGGGAAAGTGCAGGTTGCTTCGATGAAAAACCTTCAGATTACAACTGCATATGTCAAAGACCTTACAGGGACACTAAAGATAGTCTGGTTTCGTATGCCTTTTTTGCGTAATACCCTAAAAAGCGGAAGTGTGATCACGCTGAGGGGACGTATTATGAATAAAAAAGGTACCCTTGTAATGGAGCATCCAGAGATCTATTATCCAAGTATTCAATATGATCAGAAAATGAATACAATGCAGCCGGTATATCCATTGACTGCCGGGATAACGAATCAGAGTATTTTAAAAGCAGTGAGACAGGCCGTAGAATATCTGGATCTAAAGCAGGAATTTTTGCCGGCATCCGTTCGAATGGAGAATCATTTGGCCGAATACAATTATGCAGTCAGACAGATCCATTTTCCGGATAATAAAGATGCTCTCTTTCTTGCAAGAGAGAGGCTGGTATTTGAAGAATTTTTAGTGTTCATATTGGCCCTTCGTCAAATGAAGGAGACAAGCGAAAAGCAAAAAAATACCTTTGTATTTTCGAATACAGAAAAAGTAGAAGAGTTTATCGGGAAACTTCCATATAAATTGACAAATGCACAGAGAAAAGTCTGGGATGAGATTCAGAAAGATATGAAAAGTCCGCATGTAATGTCACGTTTAGTGCAGGGAGATGTAGGATCAGGAAAAACGATCGTTGCACTTCTGGGCTTATTGCTGGCTGCTGTAAACGGATATCAGGGTGCATTGATGGCACCGACTGAAGTATTGGCAAAACAGCATTATGAATCTATCCGTAAAATGCTGGAGACCTATCAGATTCCAGTGACAACCGAATTACTTACAGGTTCCATGACTGCGAAAGAAAAAAGAGAGGCTTATAAACGAATTGCCTCCGGCGAAGCACAGATCGTTATAGGAACACATGCGTTGATTCAGGATAATGTCCAGTATCATTCCCTTGCACTGGTTGTCACAGATGAACAGCATCGATTTGGCGTAAAGCAGAGGGAAAAACTTGCGGAAAAGGGACAGATGCCACATATTCTTGTGATGAGTGCGACGCCGATTCCAAGAACTCTTGCAATTATTATCTACGGGGATTTGGATATTTCTGTAATTGATGAGCTGCCTGCAAATCGTTTGCTGATCAAGAATTGTGTGGTAGATACCAGTTATCGAAAGACGGCCTATACTTTTATGAAAAATCAGGTCAAAGAAGGCAGACAATGTTACGTGATCTGTCCAATGGTTGAGGAAAGCGAGATGCTGGACGCAGAAAATGTAATGGATTATGCAAAAACACTGCAGGAAGAACTGGGAACTTCCATTCGCGTGGCACATCTTCATGGAAAAATGAAGCAGGCAGAAAAAGATGAAGTGATGGAAGCATTTTCGAGAAATGAAATTCAGGTGCTTGTTTCGACAACGGTTATTGAAGTTGGAATCGATGTTCCAAATGCGACTGTGATGATGATAGAAAATGCAGAACGATTTGGTCTTGCACAGCTTCATCAGCTGCGAGGAAGAGTTGGGAGAGGAAAGCATCAGTCTTACTGCATTTTTATGAGTGCTTCCAAGACAAAAGAGGCAAAAGAGCGTCTTTCTATCTTAAATAAATCAAACGATGGTTTTAAAATTGCCAGTGAAGATTTAAAACTGCGTGGTCCGGGAGATTTGTTTGGAATCAGGCAGAGTGGAATTTTGGATTTTAAACTTGGAGATGTTTTTCAGGATGCGAAAATTTTGCAAAAAGCAAGTGAAGCAGCCGATAAACTAATGAAACAAGATCCATCTCTTTCGATGGCTGAGCATCAAAATTTAAAAGAATATCTGCAAAAATATATAAAAGATGGCATGCTTGAAATGACTTTGTAGTTAGGATAAATTACCAGTGTATCTTTTGAAATCCTCCATATACTATGGATGTAACATAAAACAGAGTTACAAAAAAGTTTATCTAAAGGAGGAAAACGATTATGACAAGTCGTTCATCAAACAGAGCAGCAGTACCAGAGGCAAAGGCTGCATTAGACAAATTTAAATACGAAGTAGCAAGTGAACTTGGAGTACCATTAAAAGAAGGATATAACGGTGATTTAACTTCAAGACAAAATGGTTCCGTTGGTGGTTATATGGTTAAGAAAATGATCGAGCAACAGGAAAAACAGATGTCATCAGGATCAGGTCAATAAGATTCTAAGTAAGTAAGAAAGAGCTATTGCGAAGGCAATGGCTCTTTCTTTTGATATGTAGCTTTTCATCTTACGTTTGACAAGTGTTATATGAATTCGTATAATGTACTAGATAAAAAGTCGTAAAGGAGAATCGTATGCGAGTAATAGCAGGAACTGCGAAAAGGATGCCTTTAAAAACGATTGATGGTCTTGAGACGAGGCCTACAACTGACCGTATCAAAGAGACATTATTTAATATGATATCAGAATATCTGGCGGATTCTAATTTCCTGGATCTGTTTAGTGGGAGCGGTGGAATTGGAATTGAAGCACTCAGCCGAGGCGCTGCAAGTGCTGTATTTGTAGAACAGAGCAAAAAAGCTGCAAATTGTATCCGCGAAAATCTGAAATTTACAAAATTAGACAGCCGGGCTGTTGTGTATGAGACAGATGTGATTCATGCACTTAGCCATATGGAACACAAAAATAAATTCGACTATATTTTTATGGATCCGCCATACAATCAACTGCATGAAAAAAGAGTGCTTGAATATCTGGCAGATTCCAATCTGTTGTCAGACGATGCATTGATCATAGTGGAAGCATCATTAGAGACAGATTTTTCCTACGCGGCAGAACTTGGATTTTCTGTGATAAAAGAAAAAATATACAAAACAAATAAGCATGTGTTTTTAGAAAGAGAGGCACGAGAAGAGTGATCAGAGCAATTTATCCGGGAAGTTTTGACCCTGTAACGTTTGGACATATTGACATTATTAAGCGCTCATCGCAGATTGTGGATGAATTAATTGTCGGTGTGCTGAACAATAAAGCAAAAACGCCGTTGTTTTCTGTCGAAGAACGTGTTAAAATGTTAAATGAAGTTACAAAAGACTTGACAAATGTAAAAATTGTACCATTTGAAGGACTATTGATCGATTTTGCAGAACAGATGGATGCGAAAGTGATCATCCGTGGACTGCGAGCAGTCACGGACTTTGAATATGAGTTACAGATGTCACAGACAAATCATAAATTGAATCCAAATGTTGAGACTTTATTCTTGACAACAAGTTTGGATTATTCGTACTTAAGCTCAAGCACTGTGAAAGAGATAGCAAGCTTTGGGGGAGATATCACACAGTTTGTACCGGAGCTGGTAGTAACAGAAGTAACAAAGAAAATGAACTCAAAAGAAAAAAGATAAAAGGAGAGTATAAATATGAGCAGTCGTATTGAACAAATTATTGAAGAAATCGAAGAATACATTGATAGTTGTAAATTTCAGGCATTATCTACAACAAAGATCATTGTAAATAAAGACCAGATTGATGAGTTATTACGTGAATTACGTATGAAAACTCCAGACGAAATCAAACGTTATCAGAAAATCATTGCAAACAAAGATGCAATCCTTGCAGATGCCCGTGCAAAAGCAGAAAGCATGATCGAAGAAGCACAGATTCATACAAACGAATTAGTGAGCGAACATGAAATTATGCAGCAGGCATATGCGCAGGCAAATGATATCGTGATGGCAGCTACTGAACAGGCACAACAGATCCTGGACAATGCTACAAATGATGCAAATGATATCCGTATTGGTGCAATTCAGTATACAAACGATTTAATGGCAC
>CAZUVY010000015.1:0-47963 GCA_964623905.1 uncultured Faecalimonas sp. | reverse complement strand
TGGCTATTAAAACCATCCTGAATCTTAGTTATGCAAAATTATTTTTTGTTAAATGATATAAAAGAATTCCGCCGGTGCTGTTTCCTAAAATCATAACGATCAGAGGAATAATATATTGAGCAGGTGTGCAAACTAATCCAAAGTAAAACATGTTTGCGATACAGTGTTCAAAACCGGCCATAATGAATACTGATACACAAAGGAAAACCGCGATTGTTCCTAAAATGTTAGGCTGTAATTTAAAAGTTGCTACGGCAATAAACATCAGCATTCCACAAAAAATTGCAAGAATAAATAAGCTTGTGTAGGAATCTGTTAGTTTAGTATCTACAATTGGCGTGGCAACTTCTATTAACTTATCACCAATGCGGGTCTGCTTGATTAAAAGTGCAGCAGTGTTGATGCCGATACAATTACCCACTAATGTAATTAAAATTTCTTTGTAATTTTCCTTAGAAAGATATCCAATCTTCCCTGTAAATAAGTTTAATTTAAAGTTTATGATTGTAAACAATCCTAAGCCGAATAAGAAAGATGCGACTATTTTATTTTCCATATTTAGATAAACAGTGCATCCAATACCAATCAAAAGTCCTGCAATAAATGATTTTTTTAATGCCAATAAATGTTCCATAATCCACCTCATATCATTTGATGTTGATTATTATATCAAATGTAAAAAAAAGGGGACATAGCAAAACTCACCAAAAAAAAGTTAATATTAATAGTTTGTTACTTATTTTTATCAGTAAAAATTTACTCTACCTCTAATATAACAACCTGATAACCTTCTAAAGTCAATTGGTTTTTGTCGAGATTGCAAGTATCAAGATTGGTTAGTAACAATTTTTTTACGTTGTCTTCCAATGTTAAAGTTCTAGATTCTTTTTGATAATTTGCAATAATCAAGAGCGTTTTATCTTCTGTTTTACGATAAAAAGCCATCAAATTATGAACATTTTCCCACACAGGAATACAATTGCCATATATAATTACGTCCTTATATTCAGAATCTTTACGTAAAGAGATTAAAGCTTTGTAGTATTCATAAACAGAATCTTTCCGTCCATATTGATCTTCAAGGTTGATTTGTAAATAATTAGGGTTAACTGGAATCCAAGGAATTCCCGTAGTAAAGCCGGCATGTTTTCTATTGTTCCAATGGTATGGGGTACGCCCATTGTCCCTGCTAAAGAAAGTCACTATATCGAGAGCCTCTGCATCTGAAAAACCAGCTTTTTTAGCGGCATCGTATTCTGCTAAAGAAGACACGTCATCAATCTGATCAATAGAAGTAAATGCTACATTCTCCATTCCGATTTCCTGCCCCTGATAAATAAAAGGAAGTCCTTTTAACATTAAATTGATGGTTGCTAGCATTTTCTTGCTTGTGTCACAACAATCCCCGCTAGGAATATAACGACTGACACCACGTGGTTCATCATGGTTTTCAATAACATTTGAAGTAAAACCTACATTTTCAGACTTTCTCTGTCCGATAAAGCAGCAATCGCGAAATGCATCAGGTGTAATACGCTTGCAATCATACCAGCCTTTATCACTTGTTCCCCAAACGGTTGAGTTAAAATCAAACATGGATGAAAAGTAGCCGTTTTCGCCAATAAAGCAAGGAAGTTCGCCTTCTTTTTCATTAAAAACTTCTGCAACTGTAAAAGCATCGTATTTTTTGAAAGTACGGTCACGTAGTTCGCTAAGAAAATCACCTATTCCAACTGCTTCTGCTAACATTGGTGTGAGGCTGGCAAGGCCATCTTCTCTATCTGCTGGATAATCTTTCCAAGGCAATACTTTTTTAATATTTATAATCGCATCAATGCGGAAACCAGCGAGTCCTTTTTCAAGCCACCAGTTAATCATTTTATAAATTTCTTCTCGGACTTCCGGATTTTCCCAATTCAAATCAGGTTGTTTTTTGTGGAAGAAGTGTAAGTAGTATTTATCTTCATGTCCTGGAAGCTTTTCCCAAACACTTCCGCCAAAGTAAGAACGCCAGTTGTTTGGAAGTTTTCCATCTTTTACTGTTTCGATATAAAAATATTTTCCGTATTTGCCATCTGGATCTTCACATGCTTTACGAAACCATTCGTGCTCGTCAGAACAGTGGTTTACCACAAGATCCATTAGAATATGCATGTTGCGTTTTTTCGCTTCTGCAAGAAGTTCGTCCATGTCGTCCATCGTTCCAAAACGGGGATCAATATTATAATAATCTGCGATATCATATCCCTGATCTGCTAATGGAGAACAGTAAATAGGGGAGATCCAAACAATATCAATCCCCAGTTCTTTTAGATAATCAAGTTTTTCAATTATTCCACGCAGATCACCAATGCCATCTCCATTGGTATCGTAGAAACTCTTAGGATAAATTTGATAAGCAACCTTTTCGTGCCACCATTTTTTTTGCATAATGTATCCTCCTTAATGTGTAATAGAAAGTGTTTTAGAAAATATAAAGAGGTAAGGTTTATACCATCTTTAGGTGATTGCCTTTTACTTCTATCGACTTTAATTGTATTATAATTTGATAAAAAGTAAATTGTCTACAGAAAAATGTATAAAAAACAGATTATATTTGATTATCTTACAAAAGTCTTGAAATAGTAAAATTGCACAAAAAAAGAAAAGAAAAATCATTAATATATACAAAATTTTATTGTGGTAACGTAAAAAACTTGAAAGTTTTCTTGAATAAAGTTATTATGATGCTAATAATTGGAATCGTAGTAAAACGTTTCCAAAAATTAAGGGAGGAAGAAGTAATGAAAAAGAAATTATTAGCGCTTTTACTTTCAACAGCATGTGTTATGTCGTTAGCAGTTGGATGTGGAAGCAAAGAAGACGAGGCTGGTAAAGTTTATTATTTAAACTTTAAACCAGAAGCTGAGCAAGCATGGCAGGAACTTGCAAAACAGTACACAGAAGAAACAGGTGTACAAGTTGAAGTTGTTACAGCTTCAGGTGGAGAATATCAGTCAACATTATCGGCAGAAATGTCAAAAAGTAGTGCTCCTACAATGTTCCAGGTGGGTAATCAGAATGAATTAGCTATATGGAAAGATTATTGCTTAGATTTATCTGATACAGATGTATTCAATGAAATGACAACAGAAGAGTTTAACCTAAAAGGCGATGACGGAGCTACATACGCAATTGGATACTGTTACGAAGCATATGGTCTCATTACAAACAAAGCATTGTTAAAAGAAGCAGGATATGAAGTATCTGATATTAAGGATTTTGCTTCATTAAAAGAAATTGCAGAAGATATCACAGCTCGTAAAGATGAATTAGGATTTTCAGCATTCTCTTCAGCTGGTCTTGACGGATCTTCTTCTTGGAGATTCTCAGGACATTTGGCTAACTTACCATTATTCTATGAATTCCGTGACGATAATGTAACAAGTCAACCAGCAGAAGTAACAGGTGCTTATTTAGATAACTATAAAGCAATTTGGGACTTATACATCAACAATGCTACAGTCGAAGCATCTTCTCTTGCAACAGCAACTGGTGACCAATCAGAAGCTGAATTTGGAAAAGGCGAAGCAGTATTTTTCCAAAATGGTACATGGGAATATGCAAACTTAACTAGCAAATTTGAAATGAATCCAGAAGATCTTACAATGATTCCTATTTATTGTGGTGTAGAAGGTGAAGAAAATTCAAGCCTTTGCTGTGGTACAGAAAACTGCTGGGCAGTAAATAGCCAGGCTTCAGAAGCAGATCAAAAAGCTACTTTAGATTTCATGAAATGGGTTGTAACATCAGAAGCTGGTACAACAATGATGGCTAAAGAATTTGGACCAATCCCATTTAAATCAGCTAAAGAATCTGAAAACGTATTCTTCACAGCTGCAAATAATTATATTGCTGATGGCAAATATGTTGTAACATGGGCATTTAACTACACTCCAAACGTAGAAACATGGAGATCAGGTGTAGTATCTGCTTTGACACAATACTCAGCTAATGGTGGAGACTGGGCGGATGTAGAAACAGCTTATATAAATGGTTGGGCTACACAATATCAGAATCAATAGAAGTTTTACTAGGTGGGGAGCGTGTTATCACACTCCCCATATATTTTGCAGAAAAGGATGAGAAAAATGAAAAAAAAGAAAGCATCATCAGCAGCTGTTAATGGACGTCTTATCTCTAAACCAATTCAAAGATGTTTTGGTGTGTTTATGCTTCCTACAATTGCAGCGTTTTGTATTGGATTTATCTGGCCATTTGCACAAGGGGTTTATTTATCATTTTGTAAATTTACAATTCCTCAAAATGCAACTTGGGTTGGACTGGCTAACTATGTTAAAGCATTTCAAGATACAGGTTTTCGCCATTCATTTATTTATACAGTTCTTTTTACAATTGTATCCGTTATCGCAATAAACTTAATTGCTTTTACTGTTGCTTATTTTTTAACACAAAATATCAAAGGTGCTAATATTTTTAGAACAGTGTTCTTTATGCCAAATTTAATTGGTGGTATCGTATTGGGTTATATTTGGTCTATGATTTTTGATGGCGTTATGAAAATGTCTGGTACATACTTGCTTGCAAAAACAGAGTATGGATTTTGGGGACTTGTAATTCTGATGTGTTGGCAACAAGTAGGGTATATGATGATTATTTATATTGCAGGACTGCAAAGTATTTCAGAAGATATGATGGAAGCGGCACAGATTGATGGGGCAAATAAGTGGCAGACACTTATTAAAGTTACTATTCCTAATGTAATGTCTTCGTTTACTATTTGTATTTTCTTAACTTTGACAAACTCATTTAAGTTGTTTGACCAAAACCTCGCACTGACAGGAGGTATGCCTGTGGCGTTTGGTGAAGATGGTTCAATGATTAATACTACAGAAATGCTTGCTCTTAATATTTATAACACATTCTATACAGGTGCAAACAGTCGAGGTATTGCACAGGCTAAGGCCGTTATATTCTTTATATTGGTGGCATTAATTTCATTGGCACAACTTAAACTTACACGTGATAAGGAGGTACAGGCATAATGACAAAAAAGAAAAAAATTGGAAGCAGAATGTTAACAATTGTATTTTCTGTGATTAGTGTAATTTATGTATTTCCAATTGTGGCAGTATTAATTAACTCATTAAAAGAAAATGCATATGTCAATACAGAACCATTTGCATTACCAACTGACGAATCTTTCATGGGACTTGATAACTATATAAAAGGTATGACATTTGGAAATTATCCATTTTTGAAGTCAGCATTTTTTAGTTTTTTTATTACAGTTGCATCTACAGCTTTAATTCTACTTTGTACTTCAATGGCAGCGTGGTATATTGTTCGTGTAAATGATATTCTTTCAAAATTAATTTACTTTTTGTGCGTATTTTCTATGATTGTACCATTCCAAATGGTAATGTACACATTATCAATGACAGCAGATAAATTGAAACTCAATACGCCATGGACAATTCCAATCATATATTTAGGTTTCGGTGCGGGGCTGGCAGTATTTATGTTTACGGGATTTATTAAGGGGATTCCGTTAGAAATTGAAGAAGCAGCTGCAATTGATGGTTGTGGAGCAATTACAACTTATTTCCTCGTAGTATTTCCAATGTTAAAATCAATTTTTATTTCAGTTGGTGTACTTCAAATCATGTGGATTTGGAATGACTACTTACTTCCATACCTTGTATTGGACAGAACGAAATATATGACAATTCCTATCCATGTACAATATTTAAAAGGAAGTTACGGTACAGTTGACCTAGGTGCAACTATGGCGATTATTATGCTTAGTATCATCCCTGTAATTGTAGTATATTTATTCTGTCAAAAATACATTATAAAAGGTGTTGCGGCAGGTGCTGTAAAGGGATAAAAATTTTATTTTACGTAAAAATCAAAAGGAGAGTCGAAGATAAAAATTCGGTTCTCCTTTTTGTGTGGAACGCATGTGTACACTGTTCAGGATTCGATATATTTTTTTATATGATATTGTTATTACAATTTGCTAATGGGATAATATTTTTTGGCATGCACATACTAAATCATAGAACATGTAAAAATATAACGTATAAAATGATACACAAATTAAAAGTAACGAAAAAAGAGTTGATACTACTTAGTTTTTCATGTATAATATTTGAGATATGAATTTGATTATTTTAAAATAGGAGGAATATAGATATGTCAAAAAGAACAGACATTCATAAAGTACTGATTATTGGTTCAGGTCCTATTATCATTGGACAAGCATGCGAATTTGACTATTCAGGTACACAAGCATGTAAAGCCCTTAGAAACTTAGGTTATGAAATCGTGTTAGTAAACTCAAACCCTGCTACAATTATGACAGACCCTGAGATTGCTGACGTTACTTATATTGAACCACTTAACGTGGATCGCCTTGAGCAAATCATCGCGAAAGAAAGACCAGATGCATTACTTCCAAACTTAGGGGGACAGTCCGGTCTTAATTTATGTTCAGAATTGTCAGAAGCAGGTATTCTTGAAAAATACAATGTAGAAGTTATCGGTGTTCAAGTAGATGCTATCGAAAGAGGAGAAGATAGAATCGAGTTCAAGCATACAATGGACAGTCTTGGCATTGAAATGGCAAGAAGTGAAGTTGCTTACTCAGTAGATGAAGCTCTTGCAATCGCTGATGAATTGGGTTATCCAGTTGTACTTCGTCCAGCTTACACTATGGGTGGTGCAGGCGGCGGTCTTGTATATAATGTTGAAGAATTAAAGACAGTATGTGCACGTGGTCTTCAAGCCAGCTTAGTAGGACAAGTATTAGTTGAAGAATCTATTTTAGGATGGGAAGAGTTAGAGTTAGAAGTTGTTCGTGATGCAGAAGGTAACATGATTACAGTATGCTTCATTGAAAACATTGACCCACTTGGTGTTCACACAGGTGACTCATTCTGTTCAGCTCCTATGCTTACAATTTCAGAAGAAGTTCAAAAGCGTTTACAAGAAAAAGCTTATAAAATTGTAGATTCAGTACAAGTAATCGGTGGATGTAACGTACAATGGGCTCATGATCCAAAGACAGACAGAGATATCATTATTGAAATCAACCCTAGAACATCTCGTTCATCAGCACTTGCTTCCAAAGCAACAGGTTTCCCTATCGCTTTAGTATCAGCAATGCTTGCATCGGGACTTACATTAAAAGATATCCCATGTGGAAAATATGGAACATTAGACAAATACGTTCCAGATGGAGATTACGTTGTAATCAAATTCGCTCGTTGGGCATTTGAAAAATTCAAAGGTGTAGAAGACAAACTTGGTACTCAGATGAGAGCCGTTGGTGAAGTTATGAGTATCGGTAAGACATACAAAGAAGCGTTCCAAAAAGCAATTCGAAGCCTTGAAACAGGACGTTATGGTCTTGGACATGCGAAAGATTTTGATACAAAATCAAAAGAAGAATTACTTAAGATGTTGATCACACCTACAAGCGAACGTCACTTTATCATGTATGAAGCACTCCGCAAAGGTGCTACTGTGGAAGAAATCCACAACCTTACAAAAGTAAAACACTGGTTCATCGAACAAATGAAAGAATTAGTGGAAGAAGAAGAGGCTCTTTTGGCATGCAAAGGTTCATTGCCTTCAGATGAAGCTTTAATTGCGGCTAAGAAAGATGGTTTCTCTGATAAATACTTAAGCCAGTTATTAAATGTAACAGAAGCAGAAGTAAGAGAAAAGAGAATTGAACTTGGATTAGAAGAAGCTTGGGAACCAGTACATGTAAGTGGTACACAAGACAAAGCTTACTACTATTCAACATATAATGCAACAGACAAGAACCCAATCACAGAAGAAAAACCAAAGGTTATGATTCTTGGTGGTGGTCCTAACAGAATCGGTCAAGGTATCGAATTCGACTACTGTTGCGTACATGCATCACTTGCATTAAAACAATTAGGATTTGAAACAATCATTGTAAACTGTAACCCAGAAACAGTTTCAACTGACTACGATACATCTGACAAACTTTACTTCGAACCACTTACATTAGAAGATGTACTCAGCATTTACAAGAAAGAAAAACCAGTTGGGGTTATCGCTCAGTTTGGTGGACAGACACCACTTAACCTTGCAGCAGACCTTGAAAAGAACGGCGTTAAGATTCTTGGAACAGCTCCAGCAGTGATTGACCTTGCAGAAGACAGAGATTTATTCCGTGCTATGATGGATAAACTCGAAATTCCAATGCCAGAATCAGGAATGGCTGTTAACGTAGAAGAAGCTCTTGCAATCGCTGATAAGATTGGATATCCAGTTATGGTTCGTCCTTCATACGTACTTGGCGGACGTGGTATGGAAGTTGTATACGATCCAGAAAACTTAACAAAATATATGAATGCGGCTGTAGGTGTTACACCAGACAGACCTATTTTGATCGATAGATTCTTAAATCACGCTTTAGAATGTGAAGCTGATGCAATCAGCGATGGAACACATGCATTCGTTCCAGCAGTTATGGAACACATCGAGCTTGCCGGAGTTCACTCAGGAGACTCAGCATGTATCATTCCTTCAAGACACATTTCAGAAGAAAATGTAAAGACAATCAAAGAATATACAAGAAAGATTGCAGAAGAAATGGGCGTTAAAGGTCTTATGAACATGCAGTATGCAATCGAAAATGGTAAGGTATATGTATTAGAAGCAAATCCACGTGCGTCTCGTACAGTACCACTTGTATCAAAAGTATGTGGTATTCGTATGGTTCCACTTGCAATTGATATCGTTACTGCTGAATTAACAGGAAGAAAATCACCAGTACCAGAATTAAAAGAAAAGGATATCCCATTCTATGGTGTAAAAGAAGCGGTATTCCCATTCAATATGTTCCAGGAAGTTGACCCTGTACTTGGACCAGAAATGCGTTCAACAGGTGAAGTACTTGGTTTATCTAAATACTACGGTGAAGCATTCTTCAAAGCACAGGAAGCTACTCAGACAAAACTTCCAATGAGCGGAACAGTTTTGATCTCTGTATGTGACAAAGATAAAGATGAAGTAGTAGAAGTTGCAAGAGATTTCGCAGCAGAAGGATTTAAACTTCTTGCTACAAAAGGTACACACAAAGTACTTACAGAAGCAGGAATCGAAGCAGAATACGTAAATAAATTAAAAGAAGGCAGACCAAACATCAACGACTTGATCACAAATGGTAAGATTGATTTAATTATCAATACACCAATCGGTGCTGACAGACAAGAAGATGACAGCTTCCTTCGTAAAGCAGCAATTAAAAAGAAAATTCCTTATATGACAACAATCGCAGCAGCAAAAGCTACAGCAAGTGGTGTTCAATCAATGAATAAACCAGGATGTGGTGAAGTAAAATCATTACAGGAATTACATGCTGAAATTAAAGATAAATAAAAAAATACTTGACAAATTTTAAATGATTTTGTATAGTCTGTGATAAAGCAAGGGCGCTCAGTATACTGAGTGCCCTTCTTATATTACCAAAGCTTGAACAAAGGTGTTTTTCTTTCATAGAAGGAAAAGCACCTTTGTTATTTTACAAAGTTCAAAGCGAAAGTAGAAAGGAGCCTTTTATGATTAAACTGGAAAACGTCAATAAATATTTCGGAGATCATCATGTGCTTAAGGATGTAAATCTGGAAGTAAATGAAGGCGAAAAGCTGGTGATCATCGGTCCATCTGGTTCAGGAAAATCAACAACCGTAAGATGTATGAATTTTTTGGAAGAACCAACCAGTGGTCATGTTTACATTGATGGACAGGAACTTACATCCAAAAATAAGACAAAAGTGGTGAGAGAAACCACTTCCATGGTGTTTCAGCAGTTCAATCTGTATCCACACATGACGGTTCTAAAAAATCTGACTTTGGCACCAATAAAGCTTCATCATAAGAGTAAAAAAGAAGCAGAGGAACTGGCTTATCATTACCTCAAAGTCGTAGGACTGGAAGACAAAGCACATGTATATCCGACAACATTGTCAGGCGGACAGCAGCAGCGTATTGCCATTGCCAGAGCACTGTGTGCGCAGACGAAAATTATTTTATTTGATGAACCAACCTCAGCATTGGATCCAGAAACTATTCAGGAAGTTTTGGATGTCATGATCAAGCTGGCAAAGGAAAATATCACAATGGTGGTTGTGACACATGAAATGGGATTTGCCAGACAGGTAGCTGACCGTGTGGTATTTATGGCTGATGGTCAGATTATTGAAGAAGGAACACCGGAGCATTTCTTTACGAACCCAAGTAATGAACGTGTGAAACAGTTCCTTGGAAAAATAATAAGATAAAGAAAAGGAGAGAAGAATTATGAGAAGATTAAGAAGATGGTTAGCATTGGGACTCGTTGTAATTATGTCAATGATGTTATTAGCTGGATGTGGAAGCGAGGAGACAAAAGAAGAGAAAAAAGGTGAAGTATCGACAGAATCGCTGCCAGCAGATGTTCAGAAAATTGTAGAACGCGGAGTATTAAAAGTAGGTGTTAAAAATGCAGTACAAGGATTTGGTTATCAGGATCCATTGACAAATGAATACTCAGGAATGGAAATTTCTTTGGCAAAAATGATCGCAGATTATCTTGGCGTTGATGTGGAATATACAGCAGTAACAGCAGCTACAAGAACAGAGCTCTTAGATTCCGGTGATATCGACTGTGTACTTGCAACATTTACGATCACAGACGAAAGAAAAGAAAGCTGGGATTTCTCAACAGCATATTTTACAGACCATGTAACAGTTTTAGTAGAAGATGCCAGTGGAATCAAGAATCTTTCAGATTTAAAAGATAAAACAGTCGGTGTTTCATCTGGATCAACATCTGCAAAATCTTTAGTAGAAGCAATGATCGCAGGCGGATATATCACAGGCGAAGGTTATGATGCAGAAACATTTGACCCAGCTACATGGACAGATGGAATAAAATTCCAACAATATGATGATTACCCAACAATTTCTACAGCATTGAGTGCAGGCGAAGTAGATGCCTTCTGTGTAGATAAATCCATTCTTGCAATTTATAACACAGATGGACGTTCTTATATCGAAGAAGAATTTGCACCACAAGAATATGGGATTGCTACTACAAAAGGTTCAGGATTTTCAACAGTTGTAGAAGAACTGATTCAAAAATGGCTTGAAGATGGAACAATTGACAGCCTGATTGCTGAAAATGGTTTGCAATAAAAATTATCATCTGGAAATCAAAGTGGAGGAAACATTATGGCAACTATTTTTTCAATCAAGGCATGGAGCAAAGTATGGACATATAAAGAGACATTCGAACTGGGTCTGCTAAATACAGTAGAAACTGCTCTGGTAGGAGTGCTTTTGTCATTGGTCCTTGGAATCATCTTTGGACTCATGGCAACCAGTGGAAAGAAAGTATTAAGATGCATTGCACGTATCTATGTAGAACTGATTCAGAATACGCCATTGCTTTTACAGATTTGTTTCCTCTACTATTCTCTTGCATTTGCTGGTTACAGCATGGGAATTATAGTCACAGGAATGATATCACTGGGAGTTTATACTGGAGCATATATGGCAGAAGTATTTCGCGCAGGAATTGAAGCAATTCCGAAAGGACAGTTTGAAGCGGCAAAGTCACAAGGATTTGGTTATGTGGGAATGATGTATCACATCATTCTCCCACAGAGCGTAAAGATCATCCTTCCACCAGCAGTAAACCAGGTGGTGAACTTAATAAAAAATACATCTTGTCTTTATATAATCGGAGGAGCAGATTTGATCTCTCAGACATACAATTTTGTAACAGGAGAAAATACTGGTGGTGCATATGCACCGGCTTATTTGGTAAGTGGTGTTTTATTTTTTATCATCTGTTTTCCACTTTCAAAGATTGCAAGTGTGTGGGAAGCAAATTTGAAAAAGCGTGACCAGCGTACTTCAATGAATGTATCTCTAAAAAGAAAGAAGGTGACAGCTTAATGGGAGATTTTAGAGCTAGTTTTTCTATTTTACAAAATCCGGCAATTTTACTGTACATATTAAAAGGGGTAGCATTTACATTGATCATCGCATTGATTGCAGTAATCTGTGGTATTTTGATCGGTTCAGTTCTGGCCCTGGTAAGAAATTATTGCAGAAGTCCGAAAAATAGAATTTTTAAATGGATTGCAACTATATATATAGAAGTTTTTCGAAATACACCGCTTCTTTTATGGATTTTTATCTGCCTGGTAGCGTGTCCGTGTCCTGGTATTTTCGAACGTCAGCTTTTTGGATTAACCTCAGTAGAAACAAAGCTGTTATTTAAAGCGGCTGTGGCACTTATTCTCTTTACTTCTTCTGTGATTGCAGAAATCATCCGTGGCGGACTCAATTCTGTAGCAGAAGGACAGTTTGAAGCAGGACATTCACAGGGATTTAGTACAGTACAGATTATGATCTACATTGTTCTGCCACAGGCATTTAAAAATGTAGTACCAACATTATTAAGTCAGGTTATTACAACTATTAAAGATTCCTCTTATCTTGCCAATGTAGCAACAATAGAGCTCATGGCGCGTGTAAAGAAAATCTTAAGTGCAGCGCATATGTATAATGGGACAGGAGGGATTCATGTTTCGGATGTATTTGTTTTATTTGGATTTGCAGCGTTGATCTATTTCGTGATCAATTACACACTCTCATGCGTAGTCAGATATACGCAAAAGGAACGCAAACAATATAGTCCACAGCCGGCAGCGGAACGAAAGAAAGTTCTGTTTGAAGAAAGCAGATTTGGACTGGAAGGGACAGCGGGTGTTTTATCACAAGTTGTCGGGGTAAGCAAACAATGAAAAAATACAGCATACCTCCAGTAGGACTGCGTATCGTGAAATCTACAGCTGCAGTCTTTCTGTGCTACGTGGTGCATTTTATGAGAAAGGATGGAATCGTCTTTTACTCCATTTTGGCAGCGTTATGGTGTATTCAGGTATATGTGTCCACCAGCAAGGCGAATGCCAGACAACGTTTTATAGGAACTTGTGTGGGTGCCGTTTATGGACTTGTTTATCTTCTTATGCGGAGAGAGACACATCTGATGCTGGATACCTATGAAGTTTTGGATGCGGCGATTCTGTCCTTTATGGTAGGAATGATTTTGTATACAACAGTTTTGTTGAAAAAGAAAAAGGCATCCTATTTCTCCTGCGTGGTTTTTCTTAGTATCGTAGTCAATCATGCATCCGATGCAAATCCATACTTGTTTGTATGGAACAGATTTCTGGATACAGTGATTGGAATTGTCATTGGTGTATGGGTAAATACATTACATTTGCCACGAAAGAGAAGAAAAGACATTCTGTTTATATCGGGTCTGGATGATACCTTGATTAATAAAGAAGATTTGATGAGTGATTATAGCCGGATAGAATTGAATCGTATGATCGATGAGGGTGCAAATTTTACCATTTCTACTTGCAGAACACCGGCATCCATGATGGATGTGATCCGGGATATTCACCTGAAACTTCCGGTAATTGCTATGGATGGAGCAGTTCTCTACGATATATATGAAAAGACTTATCTGGAGATTTATGTGATACCTGAAAAGAAAGCACAATTTGTTTGTGAGTTGATTCAGGAAGCTGGATTAAAATGTTTTACGAATGTGATCAAAAATGATGTGCTTTGTATTTATTATGAAAAGTCAGGCGATGTGCTGCATGAAGAACTTGTGAAAAATCTGAGGCGCTCGCCTTATAGAAATTATATAGAGAAACCTTTTTCTCAGAAAGATGAAGTGGTATATTTTATGCTTCTTTATCCAACAGAGATCATAGAAACATTCTATAAAGTTCTGGAAAAAGAAGAGATTACGAAAGAATTGAAAGTGAAAAAATATCCTTCAGAAGACTATCCTGGATATTCTTATATCAAGATTTACAGTAAAAATGCAAAGAAGGAAAATATGATAGAGTATCTGAAACAACGACTGAATATTGATCAGGTGATTACGTTTGGAAGTATTCCTGAACGATATGATGTAATCGTAACTGATGGAAATATGAATCGAGTTGTAAAACAATTAAAAAAATTGTACGAACCAATTGGTTTTCGACGATAACAGTGGGAGGAAAATTTATGTATGATATGGATTTGCTAGAGAGGACAGATACGGTAAATGAGCTTTTGGCGAGGTATGGCGTAAAGTTTGGCATTTATAAAAACAATACTTTTAAAGAACAGCTTTTTCCTTTCGATGCTATTCCAAGAATAATTGAGAAAAAGGAATTTGACTATCTGGAAAAAGGATTGAAACAGCGAGTTGCAGCGCTGAATCTTTTTTTGAAAGATATTTATAGTGATAAAAAGATCGTAAAAGATCAGGTGATTCCGGAAGATTTTATCTTTGCTTCCAGCGGATATATGGCTGAGTGTGAAGGAGTAATACCGGTAAAGGACATCTGTTCCCATATTTCTGGTATCGATCTTGTGCAGGGAAAAGATAAACAGTGGTATGTACTGGAAGATAATCTAAGAGTGCCGTCGGGAGCTTCTTATCCGATGATTGCAAGAGAACTATGCAGACGCAGCAGTCCAAGCACATTTGAAACTACAAAATTGGAAGATAACAGAAACTATGCAAAGCTCCTTAGAAAAACAATTGACTATGTAAATGTGGGAGGGCATACAGTTGTGCTGACTCCGGGAAGATATAATGCAGCATATTTTGAACATTCTTATCTGGCAGAGCAGACGGGAGCACATCTGGTCAGCAGTGCAAATCTGAGAGTGGAAAATAATAAACTCTACTATATTACATATGATGGAAAATTGGAAAGAGTAGGGGCTGTGTATCGTCGTATCTCAGATGAATATTTAGATCCTGTCAATTTTTATCAAGGGTCTTTGATCGGTGTACCACATCTTTATGATGTGTTCAAAAAAGGAAATGTGGCACTTTTGAACGCGCCGGGAAATGGTATCGCAGATGATAAAGGAATTTATTATTTTGTACCGAAGATGATCCGTTACTATCTGAATGAAGAACCGATTCTGCAAAATGCGCCGACCTATCTGCCTTTCTATCCGGAAGATATGAAGTATGTGCTTGAAAATTTTGATCATCTAGTGTTAAAAGATGTGGCAGAAGCCGGTGGATATGGAGTCGTATTTGGAAACAAGATGACAAAACAGCAAAAAGAAGAATTTATAGCACTTTTGAAAAAAGAACCTCGTCGATTTATTGCACAGGAAGTGATTGATTTTCTGGATATTGATATCTTAGAAAATGGCAGAATGGTGCCAAGAAAAGCAGATTTAAGAGCATTTGTGTTAATGGCAGATGAACCGTTGGTATGGAAGAGTGGTCTGACCAGATTTTCCAGAAACCCAGATTCATTTATTGTTAATTCATCTCAGGGAGGAGGATTTAAAGATACATGGGTATTATCTCAGTAGAACAGGCAAACCGATTATTTTGGCTTGGACGATATTCCGAGCGTGTATATACAACGTTAAGATTGTATTCCAATAGTTTTGATGAACTCATTGATGGGATTGCAGACAGGTATGGGGAGTTTTGTAACAAGATCGATATTCCAGATATTTATGGTTCGAAAGAAGTCTTTGAAGAAAAATATCCATTTGACGAAACAAATCCGGATTCTATTATGAGTAATCTTACGAGGGCATATGACAATGCGATCGAGCTCCGTGATGAAATCGGGTCAGAGGTTATTTCTTATATACAGCTTGCCATATATGAGATGAATAAGGCGAGAATCAGTAAGGCTCCACTCATCGAAATGCAAAAAGTTATGGACAATATACTGGCATTCTGGGGGATCGCGGATGATAGCATCGATTCAGAGTATGCCAGAAATATCATAAAAGCAGGAAAAAGAATCGAGCGAATCGACCTCTATGGGCGTCTGAATATTGCGCGAAAAGAGTTAGTCAGAGAAGTAGATCGTCTGGTTCCGCGTTTAGAGCGAAGCGGTCTGACTTATGATAAGGAAAAATTAGTTTTATTAAAATCACTTGTAGAAGCACCGGAGATTGACTATTATAGGGTTGTAAATGAAGTAGAGTCAATTTTGTAAAGGAGCTGATCAAGTGAGTAAACTGCAATTCGATTATTGGATGGAAATTTCGTATACGGAGCCTGTGACGGAATGTCATTATACGTTCAAATGTCTGCCAAAGGATACGGATATGCAGAGAATATCAGAACTGAATATAGAAGTTACACCTCATCATGATTACCAAAAGAGCGAGGATGCTTTTGGTAATCTAATGATTTATGATAATTTGTACTGCGAACACAATCGAATTGGTTTTCGAATCTCTGGAATCGCAGAGACAGGACTGGCGGAAGGTGAAAGGGAGAAAGAAGGGGCCTCTGGAATCTATCGCTATCCTTATGGACTGAACAAGGCCGGAGACGAGATAAAAGCATATTTTGAGGAACAAATGCTGGATGGGAGATCAAATGATCAGCCGTATCAGACTGCATTTTATTTGATGAATTGTTTGCACCGGGATTTTCAATATGAAAAGGGAATCACGAATGTAAATACAACAGCAGAAGATGCGTGGCATTTCAGGCGCGGTGTGTGTCAGGATTATGCTCATATTTATATTGCGCTGTGTCATTTGGCAAAGATTCCTGCCCGATATGTGACCGGAATGATAACAGGAGAAGGGTATAGCCACGCCTGGGTAGAAATTTTATCGGATGGGATCTGGTATGGAATGGACCCGACGAATGGATGCATTGTTTCTGATTCTTATATAAAAATAGGAACAGGAAGAGATGCAAGTGATTGCATGATAAATAAGGGAATCATAAAAGGAAATGGTCTGCAGACGCAGAAAGTGGTTGTTCGTGTAGAAGAAATATCATAATATCCGGAGGTGTTTTGAAGGAGTAGATTATGATAAAAACAGTCGCCTCAGTAGGACTTCCTGTGGATGAAATGCTTGAAATTAAAAAGAACAGACTTGTACCAAATGGAGCATTGACAGGAAAAGAGAAACGCATCAGCATTGTGACTGGAATTCATGGAGATGAACTGGAAGGTCAATACGTGTGCTTTGAATTGATTCAAAGAATTGAAAAAGAGAAAGATAAACTATGTGGAATTGTGGATATATATCCAGCAATGAATCCGCTTGGGATTGATTCGATCACCCGCGGAATTCCGGCGTTTGATCTTGATATGAATCGTTTGTTTCCGGGAAATAAAGAGGGGGATATGACAGAATATCTGGCTGCACAGATCATTGCAGATTTGTATGGTTCAGATGTATGTATTGATATACATGCCAGCAATATTTTTCTGACAGAAATCCCACAGATACGTATCAATGAGCTGCATAAAGATGTGCTGGTTCCATTGGCAAAAGAACTGAATGTGGATTTTATCTGGGTTCATGGAGCAAATACAGTATTGGAATCTACGCTGGCCTACAGTTTGAACAGCAGGAATGTACCAACTTTAGTTGTTGAAATGGGAGTTGGGATGCGTATCACAAAGGATTATTGCAATCAATTGGTGGATGGCATATTTCATCTGATGGAGAAAATGGGAATCTGGATGGGAGAGACAGTGGCGCCGAGAATGCCGATCATTTCCGAAAATCCAGAGGATGTCAGCTATATCAACGCACCAAAAGCGGGTGTGTTTGTTCCATGCGTGAAGCATTGGGAACATCTGAAAAAGGGAGATGAAATAGGCTGGATCATCGATCCGCTTCACGGAAAGATATTGGAGAAGATTCTGTCACCAGTGGACGGTATTCTTTTTACAATCAGAGAGTATCCAATCGTGGATAATGGGTCTTTGATCGGAAGATTATTAAGAGAAGAAGCCTGGGAGAAATAGATTGTTGTTATGGAGAAGAAGATTATTTATGAGACAAGCTCCCTTTATAGAGACGAATTTCGTGTAAAGGGATTTGAATTTGGCGAAGGAGAAAAATCGGTCTGCATCGTTGGAAATATAAGAGGGAATGAAGTGCAGCAGATTTATATCTGTTCACAACTGGTACAAAAGTTAAAGAGTCTGGAGGCGCAGGGCAGAATCTGTAAAGGGCATAGTATTCTGGTGATTCCATCTATGAATCCCTATTCCATGAACAGTAAAGAGCGTTTCTGGCCGACAGATAAGACGGATATCAACCGTATGTTTCCTGGATATGATCTGGGAGAGACTACCCAGAGAATTGCAGCAGGAATCTTCGAAGCGATAAAGGATTATAAATTTGGCATGCAGTTTGCATCTTTCTATATGCCAGGAAAATTCATGCCTCATGTGCGTATGATGCAGACTGGGTTCGAAAATGTAGATATGGCAAAACAATTTGGGATGCCATATGTGGTTTTGAGAAAAATCCGACCATATGATACTACAACACTGAATTATAACTGGCAGATCTGGGAGACAAATGCATTTAGCATATACAGCACTTCAACGACTGAAATCGATAAAGAAAGTGCGAAGGAAGCGATTCGGAGCGTACTTCGTTTCCTTGCAAAACAGAATATTATAAAATATACGACACATGATGGTTATCGATCATCGGTTGTAACGGATACAGATATGGTTTCCGTTCGTACAAAATCTGCCGGAATTTTTGAGAGCAAAGTAAAAGTCGGAGCTGAAGTAGTAGAGGGACAGGTACTTGCACGGATTCTTGATCCACTGGAGGGAGAAGTGAAAGAAGAATTGGTTTCTCCTGTGGACGGCATTGTGTTTTTTGAACATAACGATCCACTGACTTATGCAAATACAGCCGTGTTTAAAATTATAACAGGGAATATATAGTAAATGAGAGGACTGTCAAAGATGGTCCTTTTTTTCGCTTATAAATTAAAACATATTGCTCACTCGGAGTGGGTTTGTTAGAATAGAATGAGCAAAAATAAAAAGTGAGAAAACCATGGGAAAAATATTTTATTTAATGGGCAAAAGTGCCTCGGGAAAAGATACAATTTTTAAAGTCTTAAAAGAAAGATTACCAGAGTTGAAGTCGATTGTGATCTATACGACAAGACCAATCCGTCAGAATGAAAAAGAAGGGGTTGAGTATTATTTCGTGGACGAAGAAAAGTTACAGGAATTTCAGAAAAGTGGAAAAGTAATCGAACTGCGAGAATATAATACAGTACATGGAATCTGGAAATACTTTACCGTGGATGACGGACAGTTTGATGCGGGGGACAACTTTATAGCAATTGGTACGCTCGAGTCTTATAAAGAGATGAAAAAATATTTTGGAGAAGAAAGGCTGGTACCTGTTTATATAGAAGTGGAAGATGGTGTGCGTCTGGAGAGAGCACTTGCCAGAGAAAGGACTCAGAAGACTCCAAAATACGAAGAATTATGCCGTAGATTTCTTGCAGATTCTGTGGATTTTTCTGCTGAAAAACTGGCAGAAGTGGGGATAACTCGCAAATATCTGAATGTTGATATGGATAAGTGTGTAGATGAAATTGTGCTAGGTATTCAAGATAATTTGTGTTATACTGAAAGCTAGTAATAATTCTTTTTAATTATACGATAAGGAGGGTGATGACATGAGCGGATTTAAAGATGTTGTAGGACATAGAGATATTATTCAATATATGAGAGATGCGATAGAACAGGACAAAGTATCACATGCATATATTCTGAATGGACAGAGAGGTTCTGGAAAGAAACTGCTGGCGAAGTTATTTGCGATGGCATTACAGTGCGAATCTGGAAAGTCAGAACCTTGTGGAGAATGTAGGTCTTGTATTCAGACGAATAATGGAAATCAGCCGGATATTATCACAGTCAGACATGAGAAGCCGTCATCGATCAGTGTGGATGATGTCAGACAGCAGATCAACGGCGATATTATGATTAAACCTTACAGCAGTCCTTATAAAATTTATATTGTTCCAGAAGCAGATTTGATGACAGTGCAGGCTCAGAATGCGATTTTAAAAACGATTGAGGAGCCGCCTGAATATGCGATCATCTTTCTCTTAACGGAGAACGCAGACAGCCTGCTTCCAACAATCAGATCACGTTGCGTGATGTTAAAGTTACGCAATATTAAAGATAAGCTTGTGAAGAAGTATCTGATGGAACAGATGCAGATTCCAGATTATCAGGCAGAACTTTGTGCAGCGTTTGCACAAGGGAATATTGGTCGCGCGATCATGCTTGCAAAATCAGAACATTTCAACGAAATCAAAGAAGAAGCAATCCAGTTGCTGAAATATATTGATGAGATGGAATTGAGTGAAATTGTAAGTGCAATTAAAGAAATCAATAAATACAAATTAGAAGTAACAGATTATTTTGATATCATGACAATCTGGTATCGAGATGTTTTAGTATACAAGGCTACTAAGAATATCGATAGTCTTGTATTCAGTGATCAATTGAAGCACATTAAAGAGAAGGCTTCTAAGAGTTCTTATGAAGGACTTGAGACTATTTTAGAAAGTATCGAAAAAGCAAAAGTCAGATTAAAAGCAAATGTAAACTTTGATCTGGTGATGGAACTTCTGTTGCTTACTATAAAAGAAAATTAAAGATTAAATTGAGAAATAGGAGAACCAGTAATATGACAAGAGTGATTGGAGTAAGATTCCGTCAGGCAGGAAAGATTTACTTTTTTGCACCGGGAAAGCTTCATATTAACCAGGGAGACAAGGTGATTGTAGAGACAGCGCGTGGTGTGGAATTCGGAAGTGTTGTGACAGGTCCAAAAGACGTTCCGGATGAAGAAATCATGCAGCCATTGAAGTCTGTGATCCGTGTTGCTACGGAAGAAGACAAGCGCACAGAAGAGAGAAACAGAGAAAAAGAAAAAGAGGCTTTTAATATCTGTTTGGAAAAGATTCGCAAACATAACCTGGAGATGAAACTGATCAACGCAGAATATACATTTGACAATAACAAAGTATTATTCTATTTTACAGCAGATGGAAGAATTGACTTCCGTGAATTGGTAAAGGATCTTGCAGCAGTATTTCGTACAAGAATCGAACTTCGTCAGATTGGAGTTCGTGATGAGACTAAGATTCGTGGAGGAATCGGTATTTGTGGACGTCCTCTTTGCTGCAACACATATTTATCAGAATTTGCGCCAGTATCGATCAAGATGGCGAAGGAGCAAAACCTTTCTTTGAATCCAACGAAGATTTCAGGGGTTTGCGGCAGATTGATGTGCTGTCTTACAAATGAAGAAGAAACTTACGAAGAACTCAACAGTCGTCTTCCGGGAATTGGAGATTATGTGACAACAAATGATGGATTAAGAGGAGAAGTACAGAGTGTCAGCGTTCTCCGTCAGCTTGTAAAAGTAGTTGTTACATTGGAAGATGATGAAAAAGAGATTCGTGAATATAAAGTAAGCGAATTAAGATTCAAACCAAAGAGAAAGAAAAACGATATCAAACTTTCAAAAGAAGAGATGCGAGAATTATCTGCATTGGAAAAGAGTGAAGGAGCGTCAAAGTTAGATGACAAATAATCTGAAACCGGACGAGCGTCTGGATGATCTGCAGGTAAATGGATACGAGATTATCCAGCATCCTGGCAAATTCTGTTTCGGAATGGATGCAGTACTTTTGGCGAATTTTGCACGTGTGAAGAAGCATGAGCGAGTGCTTGATCTGGGGACAGGAACCGGGATCATCCCTATTTTAATGACTGCAAAGACAGAAGGGGAAGATTTCACAGGACTTGAGATTCAGGAAGAGAGTGCAGATATGGCACGCAGAAGTGTGATTCACAATCATTTAGAAGAAAAGGTAAAGATTGTAACTGGAGATATTAAAGAGGCAGCCAATATGTTTGGACCTGTCTCTTTTGACGTCATAACAACGAATCCACCTTATATGATAGGAAATCATGGAATTGCAAATGCGTCGGATACGAAGGCGATTGCAAGACACGAGGTGCTTTGTACTCTGGATGATATTTTGCGTGAAAGTGCAAGATTATTAAAGCCAAAGGGAAGATTTTACATGGTACATAGACCATTCCGTCTGGCAGAAATCATGACAAAGATGGTTCAGGCAGGGATAGAACCAAAGAGGATGCGTCTTGTTCATCCGTTTATAGATAAAGAACCAAATATGGTTTTGATTGAGGGTCTTCGCGGAGGAAATTCGCGTATGACAGTGGAACCACCGCTTATTGTATATAAAGAAGTCGGTGTGTATAATGATGAATTACTGAAAGAATATGGCATGAAATAGTAGAAAAGGAGACAGGATATGTCAGGTAAATTGTACTTATGTGCAACACCAATCGGGAATTTGGAAGATATGACTTACAGAGTCGTGCGTACACTTGGTGAAGTGGATTTGATTGCGGCAGAAGATACCAGAAATAGTATCAAACTTCTGAATCATTTTGAGATTAAAACACCGATGACAAGTTACCACGAATATAACAAGATTGAAAAAGGAAAGAAACTGGTCGAAAAGCTGCAGAGTGGAATGAATATTGCTCTGATTACAGATGCGGGGACACCAGGTATTTCTGATCCGGGAGAAGAATTGGTGAAGATGTGCTATGAAGCCGGCATTGAAGTGACATCGCTTCCAGGGGCTGCAGCATGTATTACTGCATTGACATTGTCCGGACTTTCTACAAGAAGATTTGCATTTGAAGCATTTCTGCCTGCTGATAAAAAAGAAAGACAGGCTGTATTATCAGAACTGGTAAACGAGACAAGAACCATTATTATGTATGAAGCTCCGCACAGATTGGTGCGTACATTACAGGAACTGCTGGACAATCTTGGAAATCGACGTGTGACGGTCTGCCGTGAACTTACCAAAAAGCATGAGACTGCTTTTGCGACAACTTTGGAAGAAGCCTATTCTTACTATAGCGAGAATGAGCCAAAAGGAGAATGTGTCCTTGTATTAGAAGGGAAAAGCAGAGAAGAACTTCGTCAGGAAGAGGTAGCAAAATGGGAAGAGATGACCATTGAAGAACACATGGATCACTATCTGAATCAGGGCATTTCTAAGAAAGATGCGATGAAAATGGTAGCAAAAGATCGTGGAATCAGCAAGCGGGATGTGTATCAGGAACTGCTGTAAAATGCTTGTTCGTGAATTTGTACAAAGGTTCGTCAAAGGTTCGTCGGTTTGTACACTAAAAATAAAAAAATTTGGGCAACTTGGTTATAGACCAAGTTGCTTTTTTTTACTATACTCTAAACAGGTTGAAAAATCGGAAATATTAGGAGGAAATTATAATGGCAAGTTTATCATTGAAAAACATTAACAAATTATATGATAATGGATTCCACGCAGTTAAAGATTTCAATCTTGAAATCGAAGACAAAGAATTCGTTATTTTCGTAGGACCTTCAGGATGTGGTAAATCTACTACACTTCGTATGATCGCTGGTCTTGAAGACATCTCTTCAGGTGAATTATGGATCGGAGACAAATTAGTAAACGACGTAGAACCAAAAGATAGAGATATCGCGATGGTATTCCAAAACTACGCTTTATACCCACATATGTCAGTATACGACAACATGGCATTCGGTCTTAAATTAAGAAAAATGCCAAAAGACGAAATCGACAGAATGGTTCGTGAAGCTGCTAAGATCCTTGACCTTGAAGCTTTATTAGATCGTAAACCAAAAGCTTTATCAGGTGGACAAAGACAACGTGTTGCTATGGGACGTGCTATCGTTCGTAATCCAAAAGTATTCCTTATGGATGAACCTTTATCAAACTTAGATGCTAAATTAAGAGGACAAATGCGTATCGAAATCTCTAAATTACATCAAAGATTAGGTACAACAATCATCTACGTAACTCATGACCAAACAGAAGCTATGACACTTGGTACAAGAATCGTAGTTATGAGCGCTGGTGTTGTTCAACAAGTTGATACACCACAAGTATTATACGATACACCATGTAACTTATTCGTTGCTGGATTCATCGGATCACCACAAATGAACTTCGTTGATGCTACATGCGTAATCGAAGGAAACAAAGCATTCTTACAAGCTGGTCCAGCTAAGATTGCTCTTACAGATGCTAAATCTAAGAAATTAATCGCTGGTGGATACAATGGAAAAACTGTTGTTATGGGTATTCGTCCAGAAGACGTACATGACGAAGAAGAATTCCTTGCTAAATCTCCTGATACAATCATCGAAGCTAACATCCGTGTATATGAAATGTTAGGTGCAGAAGTATTCTTACACTTCGATTATGAAGGATCAAACATGACAGCTCGTGTTCATCCTAAGACAAAAGCTAGAGTAGGCAGCCAGGTTAAATTTGCATTAGATGCAGAAAAAATCCACGTATTCGACAAAGAAACAGAAGTTGCTATTACAAACTAGTAAAAATAATCAGGCAGGAAACGAAAGTTTCCTGCCTTTATTTATTGCATTTCTTGAAGTATTCGATTTGCTTCTTCTGTCAGTTCTGTTCCACCATTGTTGTACCATTCTTCTACAAAGGTGTCAAAATATTCAATTGGATTTTCACCAGTGATAATTGTAATAAATGCTTTCTCTTCCAATTTCTCCAGCTCATCCGTATATAATTGATCAAAGTTTTGTGTAGATCCTTCATTCACATAATGAATGTGAGCTGTACTTAAAGCAGAAACGGCTGTGATTCGTGAAGTATAGGCAGCCCATTTCCATGCTTCGGTCGGTTCCTCTTGTTCAAGATATGATTTGCAGCTATTGTAATACCCCTGTTCTAAAACGGTCATATCCTGATATTCTGATTTTCCTTCCAGTACATTTTGAATGCTGCTTGTTACACGGAAGATGGCATCACTGTAATCCATGTTAATGACAAATGGAGTTGCAGTTGGGTCAACATTCATTCCCAGATAAGTTCCAACTTCTTCTGCATTCTCTTTTCCATCGTATCTTGCATAGTCAAACAATGCAGAAAGGACTTTTGGAATAATTTCCGGATGCTCAAAATCTTTTCTGGCTACAATGCAGTAGTGTCTGCCGTAAGAAACAGAAGTCTGAACACATCCATCTTCGTCGGTAAACAGATAAGGTTTCCATTCGGATTCACCGTCATATGTAGAAGAGAGCGGATTATTTGGAGCCCACCACCATCCAAAGAAAGCGCCGCTTTGTCCATTTTCCAATAACGCGGACAGATTCTTTGCGTTGCGGATCATAAAACTTTGATCCAGAATTCCCTCTTCATACCAGGTATGAAGCATGCTGAGTGCATTTTTCATTTCATCTGTAACAGAGCCATATACCATCTCGTTATCGTCTGTTTTCAGCCATTTACCAGGATATGCATGGTAGGAATCAAATATAGGATCTAAAGAAAAGCATTGGTCGCTCTGTCCCACTAAGGTAGGGTCAAATACAAGTCCCACATTTCCATCTTCGTGTTCTCCTGGATTTTGGAGCGTGAATTCTTTGACGATATTCATGGCTTCTTCCAGGGTCTGAGGTTCGGAAAGCCCCAGCTTTTCAATCCAGTCGGTTCTAAGCCACAAAAGTGCCGGCCCAGTGTAAACTTCCGTTTCTGGAAATGCCATCAGTTTTCCGTCATAAGTAACAGAACCCAGTTTATCTTCTCCGTAGCTCTTATACATCTCTTTGATACGGTCGCTGGTACAAGTTTCGTATACTTCAGTCAGATCGGCGATCAGATCATTTTCGACCAGAATATCCAGAATATCCAGGCTGGTCACGACCATGATATCAGGAATATTTCCCTCAAGCACAGCCATCATCTCCATACGCTCATATTGGCCGCGGTCTGGTGCCTCCATAACATTCTTGTTCTGGACATTTAGTAATTCTTTAATATATCTTGTATAATTGTTGTCTTCGTAAGTATCTCCTTCAGGCATATTGGAATTGTTGTCTGCTGTAATTTTTCCAAGTGTATAAGTGATCAGTTCCGGATATTTTCCCAAAGGGGTTGTCTCTGCTTCCTCCCAGGTGGTGTCTGTCGTATTTTCGACAGGCGGATCGTCAGAGGAAACAGAAGAATCCTTTGAAGAGAATCGATCATCCAAAATCAAAACACTCAGAGAAATAATGATGGCAATACATAGTATGATAGGTATCCATTTAGTGCGTTTCATGTTTCGCCTCCTTATTCATTTCTTCTGATATTTTTTTCGGAATATTTATTTGAATCTTTGTACCTACACCTAACGTACTCTCGATGTGCAGAGAGTAGTTTTTGCCGCACAAAAGTGCGAGTCGGTCGTTTACATTTTTTACACCATAACCAGTAGCATTGAAAGTGGTCATATTTGCTACAGTCTCTTCGTCCATTCCTACACCGGTATCTTCGACTGTCAGGATAATGTCTTTTTTGCTTTGATAGCAGGAAATTGTAATCTTCTTTTCGCCTGACTCTTTTACGTCAAGACCGTGTTCCAGACAGTTTTCTACAAGAGGCTGAAGAATCAGCTTTGGCATCCAATAGGACTGGAGGTCAGAATCAATCTGGTATTCCACTTCAAAATCATAATCATGCATCATGAGCTGGATCTCCAGATAAGATTTAATATTAGTAAGTTCGCCGCCGATTGTGATGATATTTTTTCCTTTGTTCAGCGTTGTGCGGTAGTAGTCAGAAAGTGCAAGGGTGACAGTGCTGATATCTTCCTCACCGGCGCTGAGTGCTTTCCAGTTGATCAGTGAGAGAGTGTTATACAGGAAATGTGGATTGATCTGTGCCTGGAGGGCGATCATTTCCAGTTCCTGTTGTACGATCTTACTTTGATATACTTCACTGATCAGTCTCTTTACATCCTGAAGCATGGTGTGAGAACTTCGAACTAATACACCGATTTCATCCCGACTGTTGTCATCAATATTGATTTCCATCTTTTCGTAATCTACTTCGTTGATACAGGTGGTCAGTGCTTCCAATCGTTTTACCATCGTATGACTCATATAACGGCTGGTAAGGAAAATGATCAGCATACAAATAGCTACAACAAGACTGATCTTGCAAAGAATTTCCTGGAAGCCAGAAACATTCATGTGTTTTTCCATATAAATGTATGCAAAGAGCGGAAGATTGTCGATTTTCTTTTTAATATATTTGTAGTTATCTCCAATTTCGCTTAGGCTTGTAAGTTCCGTGGAAGAGTAAAAAATCTCTCCGGATTCACTGGTCAGAAGAATACCGGCACCTTCTTTTTTGAAATAATTCAAAGGTTCAATGAGGGTGTCCATGTTGCAGTACATCCCAAGATAGGCAACGGTATCAGAATAACCAGGAAATCTGCGCATGAATAAAATCTCATTATTCTCTATATTGGGCCAGGCCCACATCTCACCATCCGAACTTTGCATTTCTTCAAACCAAGGTTCACTGCTGATCGTATCCAATGGTGCTAAAGTAATATCGTGTGGAATCAAAATATTGTCAGCGTAAATGGTCAGGTGGTCGATTCCTTCGTGATAAAACTTTGGTGTATTTAAAATCGGATCCACAATGTTTACATATTCATTATAAGATTGGTATTCCTGAGTCTGCTCTTTTTCTAATATCTTTTGCAGGTCGTGGTCAAATACAAAATAATTCAGCAGGTTGGAATAAATCTCAACCTGTTTATTAATTGTATCGCAGGTCTGATTCAGAGAAACTTCCAGAGATTCATATTCCCTGTCGGCCATCATATTATAGAAGTTATAAATGGTGAACAGACCTACAATTAACAGCGGTGCAAAACCAGAAAGAATAAGTGCCAGATTCATCTTGTATCGGAATTTTAGATTACTAAAAAAGGTATCTATTTTATTCATCCATTTGCGCATTTTCTATCTCGCCTTTCCGATACTTTTCAGGACTCACACCGCAGTATTCTCTGAAACTCTGACAAAAATAAGAGACATTAGAAAATCCTATTTTTTCGCAGATTTCAACAATCTTCAAGTTAGAATTTTTCAGAAGATCCTGAGCCTTTTCCATTCGGCATTTCTTGATATAGCGGTTGATCGTCATACCTGTCTCTCTCTTAAATACATAACTCAGATAGCCCTGTGAAAGGTATACTCTGGATGCCAGTTTATCGATACTCAGATCTTCATTCAGGTGAGTTTCAATATATTGTGTAGTCTGATTTACGTCACTTCGTACATTACTTTCCGTCTGCATACAGCTCTGTTCAAAATCACGAATACAGCTTTCGGCAATTTTACAGATACCATCCAGGCTTCCTGCCTGATAAATAGATTCCACTGCTCCGATCATCTGGGCAGAATCCATCTTTTGAATATGTTCATAGATATCTTTGACTATCTGGCAGAAGATGAATTTCACATATAACTGAGAATCGATCGTGCCTCGGTGAATCTGTGTTTTTAACTTTTGGAAGTTATCCCACAATTGTGGAATGTCTTTTCGTTCAACACAGTCAAGAATTCGTTTCTGATAGTCAATTTTTAAATTTTCAATTGGGCTGGATTCTTGTTCTGGTTCATAAAGAAAAATATTTTCATCAGAGTAATAGAATTTATTTTCGATAAGATTTTCTAAATCTTGATATGCTTTAGGTAAGTCATCAACACTGGACAGCTTCTTGCTGACTGCGATATAGCAAGTCTCATGATATTGTTCCAGAATAAAATTGTGAATCTTCTGCGCGAGGCGAGAATAATTATCATTGGTATTCTGGTAGAAAATCAGAAGTATTTGCTTGATATTCAGATCCAGATATTCTATTTTCCGATTGGTCAGAGATTCAATCTGTGCGATCAGATCTGAGACATGTTCTTCAAATAGGTTGCAGTCTGTATCAAGCAGCATCATGTTTTGAATGTTTTCGACTTTGTTCTTGGCATTCGAAGGTCTATTATCTTCCTGCTGAATCTTTTCAAGGTACTGCGCTTTTCCGGTAAAAATGTATTTGCGCAGATAATATTTGTGAAGATAACTGGTGTTGTTCCATTTTTCTTCTTCTTGTTCTTCTTTTCGCTTGCAGTCTTCCAGCATACGGGAAATGGTCTGCTTAAATTCCTGTGGTTTGACTGGTTTTAATATGTAATCTGTCACACCATATTTGATGGCTTCCTGCGCGTAACTGAATTCTCCAAATCCACTAAAGATTGCGATAGGAAAATGCCCTTTTAATTCTCTCGCTTCTTTTACGAGATCAAGTCCGGACATAAAAGGCATTTTAATATCAGTAAGCATCATGTCGACATCCGTTTCCGCAAGAATCTGACATGCCTGCTTTCCGTTGGAGGCTTCTAAGATCTCAAATTCGTGTCCCATTCCTTTTAGAAGCATCTTTACACCGTTTCGTTCAATTCGCTCATCGTCTACAATTAATAGTTTTTTCATAGCTACTTCTCCTATTTATATACGATCGTTTGCGTTTATAATAACGCTATTATCAAATGATTATATCAAAGGAAAAATGTCATTTCAACTCGAAAAAGACAGATTCATATATCAAAAAACAAGGAAAATTAATATTCGTTTTTCAACATTAGAATATTCGTTTTTTAACTTGATTGAAAATTCAAAATATTGTAAATTGTGCTCATGGAAATTACCGGTAGTGATCAAAGGAGTATTAAGAGAGGAAAAAATTATGAGCAGAAAAGTATTTAACAGTATTAAGAAACGCATCATGTGCATAATGCTTGCTCTTTGCATGGTTATTTCAGGATTTGTATCTGTTCCTGTAACATCTCAGGCAGCAAGTTATGACTATGACTTAGCAGACAGCATTCAGGAAGGTGTAATTTTACACTGCTTCAACTGGAAGTATAACGACATCAAAGCAGAACTGCAAAACATCGCAGCAGCAGGATTCACATCAGTGCAGACATCACCTGCACAACCATCAGTAAAATCAGGAATCTGGTACTGGCTCTATCAGCCACTTGGATTCTACGCAGCTACAAATGACCTTGGAACAAAAGCAGAACTTCAATCTCTTTGCCAGGAAGCTGAAAAATATGGTATCAACGTAATCGTTGACGTAGTGGCAAACCACCTTGCAGGTGACCACACAAATATTCAAAGTGACTTAAAAGACAGCCAATATTGGCACACATATGGCACAGTAAGCAACTGGGCAGATCGTTATCAAGTAACACATGGCGAAATCGGTATGCCAGACATTAACAGTGAACACTCTTACGTACAAACTCTTGTAAGTAATTATATTAGCGAATTACAAAGCATCGGTGTTGATGGTATCAGATGGGATGCCGCAAAACACATTGGTTTACCAAGTGAAGGATGCAATTTCTGGCCAGCAGTAACAAGCCAGGGATTATATCACTATGGTGAAATCCTCGTTGGTCCAGATGATCGTTCTTCTGGAAACGAAGGTTTAATGAAAGAATACACAAACTACATGACAGTAACAGACAGTACATATGGTAAGACACTTCGTGATGCATTAGCATCAGGAACAGTTCCAACAGCATTTGGTAACTGGGCAGCACGTGGTATTTCAAATGATAAATTAATCTACTGGAGTGAAAGCCATGATACATGGTCAAACAACCAGGATTGGGGATATTCAAACGGCATGAGCCAGAACGTAATCGACCGTGCATATGCGATCGCAGCAAGCCGTAACGATATCACAGCATTATACTTCTCACGTCCAAGCTCAACAAACAAAGAAAGCATCTATGCAGGACAAAAAGGAAGTACACACTTTACAAGTACAGAAGTTGCAGCAGTAAACCACTTCCACAACGCAATGAATGGACAAGCTGATTATTATACAACAGGAAACAATTGTGCAGCTGTTTGTCGTGAAACAGGTGCAGTAGTTGTAGCAGGAAGTGGAAGCAACTTCACAGTAACAGTACCAAACGGTGGAAGCACAACACAACCAGGTACATACTATGATGCAATCACAGGCGAAAAATGGACTGTAACATCAACAACAATGACAGGTAAAATTGGTTCAACAGGTATCGTAGTTCTTTACAAAGACGGATATACACCAGTAGATCCAGATCCAGTAGACCCAGTTGATCCATCAACAGAAGGAACAGTTTACTACAAAAACACAAATAACTGGAGCACAGTATACGCATACTACTGGAGCGATTCAGATACAAAGATGACAACATGGCCAGGCGTACAAATGACAAGTGAAGGTGACAACGTATACAGCATTGATATTCCATCAGATGCAGATTACATTATCTTCAACAATGGAAATGGAACACAGACAGATGACTTAACACTTCAGGGATTTGACAAGATTTATGAAAACGGCAGTTGGTCAACTTATACAGTTGAAGATCCAGACCCAGTAGATCCAGATCCAGTAACAGGCAACTACATTTATTATCAAAACACAAATAACTGGAGCACAGTATACGCATACTACTGGAGCGATTCAGATACAAAGATGACAACATGGCCAGGCGTACAAATGACAAGCGTTGGCAATGGTGTATATCGTATCGAAGTACCATCAGATGCAGATTACATCATCTTCAACAATGGAAATGGAACACAAACAGGTGACTTGAAACTTGTTGGAATGGATAAAATCTACAACAATGGAACATGGTCAGACTACTCTACATCTGAAGATCCAGAAACAGGCAACTACATTTATTATCAAAACACAAACAACTGGAGCACAGTATATGCATACTACTGGAGTGACTCAAATACAAAGATGACAACATGGCCAGGCGAAAAAATGACAAGCGTTGGTAATGGTGTATATCGTATTGAAGTACCATCAGATGCAACTTACATTATCTTCAATAATGGAAATGGAACACAGACAGGCGACCTGAAACTTGTTGGAATGAATAAAATCTACAACAACGGAAGCTGGTCAAATTACTAAATCATGATTGCTTAAACCATAACGGGAGGGAGAAAATAGTCATTTTCCCCCTCTCGTTATTTATCTAAAAACTTTATAAATTTTCAAGAAAAAATTGACAAATATAGTTCAAATGGAATATATTGGTTAACGTAAAAGGGAGTAACTAGCGCTTAGCGTTTACGATGTCGTCAGTACGATGATGATTCATCCGGTTCGTAATGAAATAGTGAGACTTTTATTGCTTCATGCAATGAAGGTCTTTTTTTATTTTCATAAAAGTCTTTTTTGCATGAGTGACTCATACAAAATAAGAGAATTGGAGGATGATTTATGAAATGGTATCAGATGTCTTCGGATGAAGTAAGACAAAAAGTAAATGGCAGTCAGGAGCCATTAAGTGAGAAAAAAATTCAGGAAAATCAAGAAACGTATGGAATGAATGAATTGATCGATGGGGAGAGAAAACCGGTTTGGAAGATCTTTTTGGAACAGTTTCAAGATGTGCTGGTCCTGATCTTGATCGTGGCAGCAGCAGTATCCGGAATTCTGGGAGATGTGGAAAGTGCGATTGTTATTTTGGTCGTGATTACGTTAAATGCGATTTTTGGAACAGTACAGACTGTGAAAGCAGAGCAATCGCTGGCAAGTCTGAAACAGCTTTCCGCGCCCGTGGCAAAGGTGCTGCGCGATGGAAAAGTGGTTTTGATTCCGGCACGCGAGATTACAGTTGGAGATGAAGTGTATCTGGAAGCGGGGGATTGTATTCCGGCGGATGGTCGAATTTTGTCGAATGCCAGTCTGAAAGTGGATGAGAGTGCATTGACTGGTGAGAGTCTTGCAGTTGAAAAAACAGAGGAAGGTATTCTAGAGGAAGTTCCGTTGGGTGATCGAAGAAATATGGTGTACTCAGGCAGTTTTGTTACCTATGGAAGAGGCTCTTTTCTGGTTACAGAGGTTGGAATGCATACAGAAGTTGGAAAGATTGCTTCCTTATTAAAATCTACATCAGAGAAAAAGACACCGCTTCAAAAAAATCTGGACGAATTCGGTAAGAAATTGTCGATCGTGATTCTGGCGTTCTGCGCAGTCTTATTTGGAGTCAATGTGGTGCAGGGAAATTCAGTTGGAGATTCGTTCTTGTTTGCGGTTGCCTTGGCAGTAGCGGCGATTCCGGAAGCATTGAGTTCGATTGTAACGATCGTACTTTCATTTGGCACACAAAAGATGGCAAAAGAGCATGCGATCATTCGAAAATTGCAAGCAGTGGAAGGGCTTGGAAGTGTCTCTGTGATCTGCTCTGATAAGACTGGAACGCTGACACAAAATAAAATGACGGTAGAGCATTATTATGTGGACGATGCGGTGATTGCAGCAGATGAAATCGATGTGGAAAATGAAAGTCAGAAAGAGCTGCTGACTTATAGTATCTTATGTAACGATGCAACAAATGAAAATGGAGAAGAAATCGGGGATCCGACAGAAACTGCTCTGGTCAATCTGGGACAGAAACTTGGCTGGAATATTTCAGAAATTCGACAGAGATTGGTTCGAATTGGAGAAATCCCATTTGACAGTGACCGAAAACTGATGTCTACTATGCATGACGTGAATGGTCTGGCAGTTATGATCACCAAGGGAGCCGTGGATGTGCTTCTTGACCGTGTAAAATGGGTGAAAAGGGCTGGAGAAATTATCCCGATCAGTGATTCAGATCGAGAAACAATCGAGGCGCAGAATGATAGATTTTCAAAACAGGGACTTCGTGTACTGGCATTTGCATATAAGCTGAATGAAGTGAGAATCAGCGAAGATATGGCAGAGTTAATAGAAGATGATCTGATTTTTGTGGGATTGATCGCAATGATGGACCCACCAAGACCGGAATCTGAGATGGCAGTCCGACTTTGTAAACAGGCAGGTATCAAACCTGTTATGATCACGGGAGACCATAAAACAACGGCCTCTGCCATTGCCAAAAGAATCGGCATCCTGCAGGAGGAATCAGAGGCTTGTGAAGGTGCTGTGATTGATGGAATGACAGAGGAAGAACTTCAGGAGTTTGTAGAAGGCATTTCGGTTTATGCAAGGGTTTCACCGGAGCATAAGATTCGTATTGTACGTGCATGGCAGGCAAAAGGCAAGATTGTGGCTATGACAGGAGATGGTGTCAACGATGCACCGGCTCTGAAACAGGCGGATGTCGGTGTGGCAATGGGAATTACAGGAAGTGAAGTGTCGAAAGATGCCGCATCGATGGTATTGACGGACGATAATTTTGCAACTATCATTAAAGCAATAGAAAATGGACGAAACGTATATCAAAATATAAAGGGCTCGATACAATTCCTGTTATCCGGCAATTTTGGTGGAATTCTGACCGTGCTTGGAGCTTCGCTTGCAGGTCTTCCGGTTCCGTTTGCAGCAGTACATTTATTATTTATCAACTTGCTTACAGACAGTCTTCCGGCGATCGCGCTGGGATTGGAACCACATTCAAAAGAGGTCATGAAAGAAAAGCCAAGACCAATGAACGAATCGATTCTGACCAAGGATTTCTTAAAGAAAATTGGTATGGAAGGTTTCGTGATCGGAGCAGCTACCATGGCAGCGTTCCTGATTGGTTATCGCGGCGGGAATGCGCAGCTTGGAAGTACGATGGCATTTGGTACTTTGTGTACAGCCAGACTGATGCATGGATACAGCTGTAAATCCAATGCACCTGTATTATTCCAAAGAAAAATGTGGAATAATAAATACTTAACAGGAGCATTTTTATTGGGGCTGGCATTGATTACTGCGGTACTTCGCATCAATGCTCTGCAGGGAATCTTTCAGGTAATTACATTGACAGGGATGCAACTTTTGACAGTGTATGGATTGGCTGCCCTTAGTTTCTTCATAATACAGTTCATAAAATGGATGAGAAAAAGGTGATAAGATGGATTTAAACAAGGAAAACATAAAAAAGATTCGGGGTTTGATATTTTTTACAGCTTTGGTTTTTGTGGCAATGTGGAATTATAAGCTGGTATTTTCTGGCATAAGATTTTTAGGGCATGTGATCTTCCCATTTGCGCTTGGCGGGGCAATTGCTTTCATACTCAATGTGCCGATGCGTTTTGTGGAAGAGAAGCTGTTTAAGAAGATCGGGCTATCAGATACCAAGATTGGAAAGAAGATTTCCAGACCACTTGCATTTATACTGACTGTTTTATTTGTAGTCGGCCTGATTGCGATTGTGGTATTTGTGGTAGTTCCAGAGCTTGGAAATACAATCGTAAATATCGGAAAAACATTGCAGGAATTTGTACCGCAGGCACAGAAATGGGCAATCCAGTTTTTTGGAGATAATCCAGAGCTGGTAGAACAGATTCAAAGCCTTGAATTTGAGTGGGATCAGATTTTGGGTGATTTGGTGAATTTCCTAAAAAATGGTGCTGGAAGTGTGATTGATACTACATTTGCAGCGGCCAAAAGTATTGTAAGTGCAGTATCGACATTCTTTATTTCTTTTGTATTTTCTTGTTACATTTTATTGCAGAAAGAAAAATTAAGCGTACAGGTGCGTAAGCTGATGTATGCTTTTATGCCAAAGGATTGGACGGAGATCTTCATTGCACTTGGCTCTGTCACATACAAGACATTTTCTAGTTTCCTGACAGGACAATGTCTGGAAGCGGTGATTCTTGGATGTATGTTCTTTATCGCGATGAGCATATTTGGAATGCCATATGCATTGTTGATTGCAGTGCTGGTTGCTTTTACAGCATTGATTCCAATCTTCGGTGCATTTATCGGATGTGCAGTGGGAGCACTTCTCATTTTCATGGTAAATCCACTTCAGGCAGTAGGATTTGTAGCGATGTTCCTTGTGCTTCAGCAGATTGAAGGAAACTTCATCTATCCACATGTGGTGGGCAGCTCGGTCGGACTTCCATCGATGTGGGTACTGGTCGCAGTCAGTGTGGGAGCAAGTCTCATGGGTGTTGTTGGAATGCTGATATTTATTCCAATCGTGTCAGTGGTATACACACTGCTTAGAGGTATCGTAAATCGCAGATTAAAAGAAAGAAAAATTGAAGTTTCATAAGAAAAAGGGAGTTTATGTAAATGCCGGCAAAGGTGTTTTGTGAACTCCCTTTTTTGTGCTATTATAAATAAGTAAGAATAAAGGAACGGGTGATAATGAATGGATAAAATCGTAGAAATTTGCTGCGGCAGTTATGAGGATGCACTGGCTGCTTATCGCGGCGGAGCAAAGAGGATCGAACTTAACAGTGCGCTTTATCTGGGTGGGCTGACGCCTTCTCTAGCTTCGCTGATTCTGACGAAGAAACATACAGATTTAAAAGTGATTACCATGATAAGACCTCGCGGGGCAGGATTTTGTTATACAGATGCAGAGTTTGAGACGATGAAGATGGATGCGGAATTGATGATGCAAAATGGAGCAGACGGGATTGCGTTTGGATGTCTGGATGCGGATGGCAATATCCAGTTAGAGCAGACAAAAGAAATGATCGCTATTGTGAAAAAATATGGAGGAGAAGTGGTATTTCACAGAGCATTTGACTGTGTGCAGGATCCAGACCAGGCGATGGAACTTTTAATAGCAATGGGAGCCGATCGTGTTTTGACAAGTGGACTCAAAGAAAAGGCAATGCAGGGAATCGGGCTTATTGAAAAACTGCAGCAGAAATATGGAGACAAAATTGAGATATTAGCTGGAAGCGGAATGAACGCGTCTAATGCAAAAGAAATGATGGAGAGAACCGGTATTACGCAGGTGCACAGTTCGTGTAAAAGCTGGGTGTGTGATCCGACGACTTCAGGTGAGGAAGTATCTTATGCCTATGCGGGGCATCCGCATGAAAACGATTACGAGATTGTAGAAGAAAGCCTGGTAAGAAAGCTGGTCGAAAGTCTATGAGTTTTATTGAATTTGAATATGAAGTAAAGAATGAAGCAATCTGTATCAATGCCTGTTTTTCTGTGGGGACGACAGCAGAGATTCCAGAAGAAATAGAGGGATATCCTGTGACGGAGATTGCGGCATATGCATTTGCTGAGAATCGAAAAAGTGAGCAGAAAAACGGTATGCAGCAGCTTATGGGAGAACGTCTGGAAGAAATCATCTTTCCAAAGACAATAAAGCGTGTAGGCAGATATGCCTTTTATAATTGCAGAAATTTGAGAAGAATGGAATTTTGTAATACGCTGACGGATCTGGGAGCAGGTGCATTTACGGGATGTCACAAAGTACACGAGATGAAGATTCATTTTCTGGGAAATAAGCAGTCGATCTTGCGAGAATTTCTGATTGAACTTGCAGAGGAACAGATATTGGAGCTTTGTTATGAAGATGGAGAAGCGACAGTGCTGTTTCCGGAATTTTTTGAAGAATCGGTGGAGAATACACCGGCTCGTATTATTGAGATTCATACACATGGCAGTGGGATGCTGTATCGCAATTGTTTCGTGAAGAAAGAACTGGATTTCCAGAAATACGATGAAAAATTTGAATGGGCAAAGGGAAGGGAATTTCCGGAGACATTATATCAGCTTGCATGTTACCGAGTGCTGTATCCATATGCGTTGTCCGAGAAAGCAAAGTTAAAATATGATACATTTTTGACGGAGAATCTGCAAAAATGTGCAGTATGGGCGGCAGAGAATCAAAAAGCAGAGGTACTTCGGTATCTGGCAGATACTTGTGCAAAGACGTCGGCAGATTTGGATGCCTTAATTGATGCAGCAAACAGGCAGAGTGAAATCGAGATATTAAGTTATCTTATGGATAAGAAGCATCAGAAATTCAAACCGAAAAGGAAATCATTTGACCTATGATAGAAAAGATGAATGTGATTCAAAAGCAGGAAAAGCGAGAACTGGAGAAGATTGATATCTGCATGGAGATACTAAGTAATACGAGAAATGAATTGTATCTTGCCATGCGTTTTTTTGATGTGGCTTTGAATCGATTGGAGCTGATGCCAAATGTAGAAATACAGGGGATCGGAACGGATGGATTTTACTTTTATTTTTATCCAGACTATATCATAGGGTTATATAAAAATCATCCGGTTCAGATCAATCGTGCATTTTTGCATACCATGCTGCATTGTCTTTTTCGACACTTTTCGACAGAAAATGCGACGGATCAAAATGCTATTAATATAGAAGAAACACATTGGAATCTGGCATGCGATATTGTCGTAGAATCTATGATAGATGACATTCAGAAGTCTTGTGTAAGAAAACACAAATCCCCATATCGCAAGAATGTATATCAAAAATTACGGGAATCGCTGGATGTGCTGACACCGAAAGGGGTTTATCGAAAACTGCTTCAGATGCGGCTTGATGAGGCGGAACTTCAGAAAATGCAGATGGAGTTCTGGGCAGATGATCATAGTATGTGGAATCAGAATGTGCCGCCGCAGAAGCAGATGGAACGGGAAAAGCAGTGGAAGGAATTGAATGAAAAGCTTCAGACAGAGATGGAGACGTTTTCAAAAGAAGCGTCGGAAGAAAATAAGAGTCTCATGGAGCAGGTGCAGGTGACAAATCGAGAGAGATACGATTACCGCAGATTTCTAAAGAAGTTTGCTATTCTAAAAGAAGAGATGCAGGTAGACACCGATAGTTTTGATTATATATTTTACAATTATGGACTAAATCTTTATGGGAATATGCCTCTCATCGAACCACAGGAGACAAAAGAAGTATTGAAAGTAGAAGATTTTGTCATCGCGATCGATACTTCCATGTCCTGCAAGGCAGAATTGATCAAAATGTTCTTAGAAGAAACTTATAATATTCTTAGTAAATCGGAAAGTTTCTTTCGAAAAATAAATATTCACATTATCCAGTGTGATGACAAGGTGCAGTCAGATGTAGTAGTGAAAAATTATGAAGAACTGCAGGATTACATGGAGCATTTTGAAATCAAAGGCTTTGGAGGGACTGATTTTCGGCCGGTATTTGGATATGTAAATCAGTTGTTAAAACAAAAAGCATTTCATCGGCTGAAAGGGCTGATTTATTTTACAGATGGGTACGGAACTTTTCCGGCAAAACGGCCGCTTTATGAGACTGCATTTGTATTTATGAAAGAAGACTACCGAGATATCGATGTGCCGGTCTGGGCGATGAAGCTGATCATAGAACCGGAGGATCTAAACCAGAACAAGGAGAATTATAGATGAACATAAAACGTGCAAAACAAGAAATCAAAGATGCCATCGAAGCGTATTTGTTAAAAGACGAATATGGAAATTATGAGATTCCAGCCATTAGACAGCGCCCGATCTTCCTGCTGGGCGCACCAGGGATCGGAAAAACGCAGATCATGGAACAGATTGCAAGAGAATGTCAACTTGGTCTGGTTTCCTACACAATCACGCATCACACGAGACAGAGTGCCATCGGGCTTCCATTCATTTCGAAAAATATGTACGGCGGAAAAGAGTATTCCGTAACAGAGTATACAATGAGTGAAATCATTGCGTCTGTGTACAATAAGATGGAAGAGACAGGATTGAGAGAGGGGATTCTCTTTATTGATGAAATCAACTGTGTATCCGAGACACTTGCGCCGGCCATGCTTCAGTTCCTGCAATGTAAGACATTTGGAAATCATGCCGTTCCAGAAGGATGGATCATTGTTGCAGCGGGAAATCCGGCAGAATACAATAAATCGGTGCGAGAATTTGACGTAGTTACGATGGATCGTGTCAAGAAAATCGATGTGGAGCCAGACTTTACTGTCTGGAAAGAATATGCATACCAACAGGGAATCCACAATGCCATTATTTCTTATCTGAATTCCAGAGTGGCGCATTTCTATCAGATGGAGACAACGGTGGATGGCACATTTTTCGCGACACCGCGAGGATGGGAAGATCTTTCAAGACTCCTTCAGGTATATGAGATGCTTGGGAAAACAGTGGACCGGGAAGTGGTGATGCAGTATATCCAGTATCCAAAGATTGCAAAAGATTTTGCAAATTATCTGGAGCTTTATTACAAATACCAGACGGATTATCAGATCGAAGAAATCATGCAGGGCAGAATTGATCCGATTCTGATTCAGAAAGTGGGACACGCTTCTTTTGATGAAAAACTGAGTGTGGTAAGTCTTTTGTTGTCGACAATTATTGACAATTTCCGCAAAGTATACAAGAAAGAGGCCTGCGTTTCGATGTTATTCGACACGCTTAGACAATATAAGACAGAGCTGGCAGATGGAAATGATGCCATGGCTGCACTAAATGAACTGACAAAAGAGAAACAGGATCAACTCGCATTTAAAGTAAAAGCACAGATTTTAAACCGTGAAGAAGGACAGGCACTTCGATACACGATCGAACAATTGGAGTCCTACCAGAAACTTCTGAAGCTGGAAGGCATTACAGAGAGCGATGCAGCATTCGACAAAATTCGAGGAGAATTTACAAAAGAAAACGGAAGTTATCAGACAGAGTTCGACAAAGCCGGTCAGGCACTGGAATACGCGTTTGATTTTATGGAAATCGCATTCCACCATAGTCAGGAGATGATTTCTTTTGTGACAGAACTGAATGCAAATTTCTATAGTGTACAGTTTTTACAAAGTTATGAATGTGAACGATATTATCAATATAACAAGAATCTGTTGTTTGATGAAAAGCGTAAAAATATCTTAAATCGAATCGAGAATTTATAATCCGGATTCAGCATATATTATCAAGATTACTCAATTGAGGATGGCGATGGTATATGCTGAATTTTCTTTGGGCAGGAATGATTATCGTGGGAGTTTTGTATGGAGTATTGCAGGGGAATTTGGCGGAGATTACAAATGCAGCGCTGGATTCGTCGAAGGAGGCAGTGACGCTTTGTATTTCTATGATAGGCGTGATGTCGCTGTGGGTCGGACTGATGGAGATTGCCACAAAGGCAGGCATCATTGAAAAAATGTCGAAAACAATTTCACCTGTGATACGGTTTTTCTTTCCAAATATTCCACGGGAACACAAAGCAAACGAATACATTACGACTAATATAATCACAAATATGCTGGGACTAGGGTGGGCAGCGACTCCTGCGGGGTTGCAGGCAATGGATGCTTTGGCAGAATTGGAAGAAGGAAGACGGTGCGGAAAGTATCCGGGAACAGCAAGAGCAAGAGGAGTTGCAAGCGATGAAATGTGTACATTTTTGATCATCAACATTTCTTCCTTGCAATTGATTCCAATCAACATTATCGCATACCGCAGTCAGTACGGGAGTGTAGACCCAACGGCGATCGTGGGAGCAGGACTGATCGCGACTTGCATCAGTACGGCAGCTGCAATTATTTTTTGTAAAATGTCTGCTAGGAAATAAATATATAATTGATATTAGTGAAAACAAAAACTACAATGAAACTACAGTAAAATTGTGAAAAAGAGGATTTGTATGGATACTATAGAAAAATATAGAGATGATTACTTTATTGATTGTGCTGAAAAACTTAGAAATAAGCATTGTTATAAAAATCATGTGAATAAATTTGTTGCATATTTAAAGATGGTGGACTTGGCTGATAAAATTGCTGTAATTGATGAGAAAGTGGTAGAGGATTGTATTGAATATTATCGACAGGAAAAAGGTGAATTAAATACTAGATCTACGATGGAATCTCATTTAGAGGCTTTAAAAAGTTTTTATGATTATTTAGATAATAGCGGTAAAGCTATTTATTTTTTTAAAAGTAACAATTATCAAGATTTTAAAGAGCGTATAGTTGAAAAATATAAATTATTGGAACCAATAGAGCGTGGAAGTTTCTCGTGTAATCAAATAATAAGTATATTAGAAGCTCTTGAAAAATCAATAGAAGAAATGTCGGATACAGATTTAAAAATACGTGATGAAGATAGATATTTACAAAGAATTATATTGCGATTATTCATAAAACTGACACTAATTGCACCTGCGAAGCGTAATGTCATTACGCAAATTAAAATGAAGGACTTTAGTGAAAATTATAAAAAGGTTAAGATTAATAATGTAAATGTCAATGTACCAAGTGGACTTACAAGGGATGTGATCAATGCGATCAAATTTGCGGAAAAGAAAAATAGTACAAAGATAGATGAAAATACACGATTATTTGAATTCATTTATCGGTATAGGGGAGATTTTCGAGGAGAATTTTTAAATGCATGGTTTTTTAATTTAATCAAAGATTTCCAAATTATTGTTTATGACAATAAGAAAAAAACATATCCTGTTGAGCCAATTAGAAATTCAGCAATCCAGATGATGGCCGACAATATGGTTAATCCTATATTCGTTTCAAAAGTTACAGGCATTACGTTTTCGAGTATTGAGGCCTTATATTATAAGTCTATGGAATTTCAATATGAGGAATATATTGATAAAAATGTAAATAAAGCAATAGCGCAAAATGAATATTATTACTTCATATAGTTTTACTAGAAGATAAAAGGAGGAAGTACATGAAAGAAGACAATCTGGAAATTATGGATGATAAGGAATTTGGTAGGGGATTTTCTAGAAGTAATATTGCAGGGATGAGACAGTTTTATAAGACTTTTAGAGACAGGGAAAAAGAAATTGTCCAATTGGGAATTGGACAATTCAAAAAAGTAAATGAGAATTTCCAATTATCAATTGGACAATTGGAGATGATGAATGAGAAAAATCCATTTAAGTTGAGTGGACACATTATCAAATATTGATGCGAATAACTGATAAAAAAGAAAGAGACTTTTATGAGAGGGAATGTATAAATTCTAATTGGGATGTCGCAACTTTGAAAAGACAATTTCATTCAAGTTTGTATGAAAGAATAGCTTTGAGTCGAGATAAAGAAGATGTGATGAGATTGGCAAATGAAGGAGCAAAACCATATAAACCGGTAGATATATTACATACGCCATATATTTTGGAATTTGCCGGATTAGAAGATAAGGCTTCTTATCATGAAAATGATTTAGAGACAGCAGTAATAGAAAAAATACAGAAATTTCTTTTAGAATTAGGAAAAGGGTTTCTATTTGAACAAAGACAAAAACGATTTTCATTTCACGATAAAAATTTTTATGTGGATTTAGTTTTATATAATAGATTATTGAGATGCTATGTTTTGATAGATTTTAAAATTGATGAGTTAACACACCAGGATTTAGGTCAAATGCAAATGTATGTCAATTATTATGATAGATATGAACGAGTTGAAGGTGAAAATCCAACAATAGGTATATTACTTTGTAAACAAAGTGATGAGGCATTAGTAGATTTAACACTTCCAGCTGATGCAAATATCTATGCAAAGGAATATAAACTTTATTTACCGGATAAAAAATTATTACAATCAAAATTAAAAGAATGGCTGGATGAAGAATCAGGTAACGAGAAAGTATGATATGCTTTTGGATAATCATCTGCATATAGCTCATAATGGGTAATGGAAAGTATGGTAAAAAGTACAATAAAAACTTGGAATTGCAGAAAATTTTGTTGAATTTGTCTATATAAAAACATATAATTATGGTACAGGAACCCGAAAATTTTAGGGCGGAAAACCAACAAAATAAGGAGGAACAGTTCATGAAAAAATTTATTAATGCAGTTGACCAAGTGGAAAATCAGATGATTGATGGTTTAGTAAAGGCATATCCACAATATCTTAGAAAAGTGGAAGTTGAATCAGAAGGTCAGAATGTTGTAGTACGTGCGAAAAAGAAAGAAGGCAAAGTTGCATTAATCAGTGGCGGCGGAAGCGGACACGAACCAGCACACGGCGGATATGTTGGCGAAGGTATGCTTGACGCAGCAGTAGCAGGTGCAGTATTTACATCACCATCTCCAGAACCAGTTCTTGCAGGTATCAAAGAGATCGCTACAGACGCTGGTGTTCTTATGATCGTTAAGAACTACACAGGTGACGTTATGAACTTTGAAATGGCTGGCGAAATGGCTGAGATGGAAGGCATCACAGTAAAACAAGTTGTTGTAAATGATGACGTTGCAGTAGACGGCAGTCTTTATACAGTTGGACGTCGTGGTGTAGCTGGAACAGTTTTAGTACATAAAATCACTGGTGCAAAAGCTGAAACAGGCGCAAGTTTGGATGAAGTACAGGCAACAGCTCAAAAAGTAATCGACAACGTTCGTACAATGGGTACAGCTATTTTACCATGTACAGTACCAGCAGCAGGAAAACCAGGTTTCGAACTCGGCGAAGATGAAATGGAAGTTGGTATCGGTATCCATGGTGAACCAGGAACACACAGAGAAGCTCTTAGACCAGCAGATGAAATCGTTGATATGATGATGGATAAGATTCTTGCTGATATTGATTATACAGGACATGAAGTTGCAGTATTGATCAATGGTTCAGGAGCAACTCCACTTATGGAATTATTCATTATCAACAATCGTGTAGCTGACGTTCTTGCAGAAAAAGGAATCAAAGTTTACAAGACAATCGTTGGAAACTACATGACATCAATCGAAATGGCAGGATTCTCAATTTCTATTCTTCGCTTAGTAGATGACGAAATGAAAGAATTATTAGATGCAAAAGCTGATACTCCAGCATACAAAGAATAAGAACGGACTTTAATTGGAGGCGCAGGACAGCATGAATAGTGCAAAAATAATTGAGTTACTTAATAAGATCGGTGACAAGATCATCGAACAAAAAGATTATCTGACAGAGCTTGACAGACCAATCGGAGACAATGACCATGGAATCAACATGGCAAAAGGTTTTGGAGAAGTAGAAAAGAAACTTCCTGCACTGGCAGATAAGGATATCGGAATGATCTTAAAGACAACAGGTATGGCTCTTGTTTCTACTGTTGGTGGTTCTTCAGGACCACTTTATGGAACATTTTATATGAAGATGGGAATGGCAATCGGTGCAAAGACTGAGATCACATTCGATGAATTCCTTGCAGCAATGCAGGTGGGAATCGATGGGGTAAAACAGAGAGGTCGTTCTACAGTAGAAGAAAAGACAATGCTTGATGCAATGGTTCCAGCATTGGAAGCAATGAAAGCGTCATGGAAAAAAGATGCAGATGTGAAAGCTGCATTGAATGCTGGTGTGGCAGCAGCAGAAGCTGGATGTGAACATACAAAAGAATTGATCGCAACAAAGGGCCGCGCAAGTTATGTTGGTGAAAGAGGTATCGGACACCAGGATCCAGGAGCTACATCATTCCTGTTTATGATTCAGACGGTAGCAGCAAATATTTAGGAGAGTGTTATATGGTTGGAGTTGTAATCGTATCACATAGTCAGCCACTGGCAGAAAGTATTGTAGATTATACAAAACTGATGGCTGGAGAAGCAAAAGTTGTAGCCGCTGGCGGACTCGATGATGGAGGATTTGGAACAAGCTTTCAGAAAATCTACGACGCGATCGATGCTGTTTATTCAGAAGACGGCGTAGTCATCCTCATGGATATGGGAAGTGCAGTTATGACAACGGAGATGGTTCTCGAAGCGTACGGCGCAGACAACGTTGAGATGGTAGATTGCCCAATCGTAGAAGGTGCATTACAGGCAACTGTAAATGCTCAGATTGGAATGAGCAGAGAAGAGATTGTAGCACAACTGAAAGAAGTTGCACAGACTCCGAAGTTTTAAACAAGAAAGTATAATGAAACCGCACTTGCAATAATAACGCGAGTGCGGTTTTTAAGGTGGGAAAGAACTAATGAAAAAGAAGATCAAGATTGTTTTACCATTACTAGCTATTGTGCTTTTGTTTTATATATTTTGGGAAAATGGGAGTAAAGAGACAGAGATAGATATGGATTCGCTTTCAGTTGAAATCCTGCAGGCCTCTTTTGTGTATGATGTAAATAATGTAAATGAATCAGTTGGAATGATGGATTATGTCTTTGTTGGAAAAGTGATCAGCAATGACGGAACAGAATACGAAAATGTAAAAATGGTAGAGGATGAGAATGGCGGATACAAAAAGGCAGGCTCACCTTATACGAATTATACAATACAGGTGGTTGAAAATTTAAAAGGAGAATTGCAGACAGATGCCCCGATTCAGGTCAAAAAACAAGGCGGAGTCTCTATGGATCAGGAGTCAATAATACTTTTTGAAAATGATATTCTTCCAAAAGAAGAAAACACATATATTTTTCTGGCGTATACACAATCAGATGGAACTTTGTTGGTCTCAGGTCCTGCAACCAATGTGATCGTGGAAGATGAGTCAACGATAGAAGCATATAAAAATGCTTGTGCAAATGAAATCGTACCGGTGGAACGCGAACGAGTTACTTCCATTTATGAGAAAAAGTAGAGAATAGAAAGACTGTTACATTCAAGTTGAGTGTAACAGTCTTTTGTGTTAAGCAGATTATAATATGTCTAGATCATAGAAAAATAACTTATTAAAGAATAGGTATTGTAGATGTTGCTAAGCAGGCAAATGAGACATAAGAAATAAATAATTTTATAATTTCTTTTAGTCTTATATGACCAGATGATAATTGCAATCGGAATGATTGTTCCAATTATAGAAAATTGGCAGGCTAAGATAAGAACAACAGCCAGACCAATCGTTTCCAGTAAAGCTAATTGCTTTTCGTTTAATACAAAAGAATAGGAATTGTTTTCGGTGGCTGGTGTAATATCCTCTACAGAAGTTGTATCTGCATCTAAGGTGTTTTTGGAGGAATCTATATCCAGTAATTCATTGATGGATATATCATAAAATTTACACAGACAAATAGTAGTATTTAGATCGGGTAAAGATTTTCCTGTTTCCCAGTTGGAAACCGTTTGTCTGGAAATGTTCAGTTCTTGAGAAACATCGTCTTGTGTAAGATTATTTTTTTCACGTAGTTCTTTTAATTTTTTATAAAGCTGCAATTCCATGTTGTGTGTCATCCTCTCTCTGCAAAGTAAGAAAAGCATGTATATATTTTAACAATATTGGAACGGAATTACAAATAAAACAAGTGTTTTAACAGATTGAAAGAGAGTTTGCACAGGTAGTTAATTTGGGGAAAGGGCATAAAAGGATCTTGTTAAAAAAAATGGCACAAGTGCAACGAATAATTGCTAGTGTTTTGCTTACTATTTCTTTATTATTATAATAACTACCAGGTTTTATTAATTTAGAAATTAAGGAAAGGAAGATGAGGATGAGAGAAAAGAAACATGGTTTAGCAATGATTTTGATATTGGTGATGGTAATTGTGAATTCTTTTTCAGTATGTGCTTCGGAAACTAACACGGAGGCGATTTACGATTTGCAAAAAGGCGGAACACAAACCTTTTTGATTGAAAGTAAAGATGGAGAAATAGATGAAATAGTAATAGAGAAAATGGGGAATATGGCTAGAATGGATGCTGGCACATATAGAGTAACATATAAGGCGAGTTCTTGGAACGCAGGTTTTTGTGTGGTTATAGTAGATAATCAGATTCAGGCTGCACATTCACCATTTCATAGTACAACTACCGGAGAAATAGTGGGTAATTCTCTTGCAAAAAATAGTAATCTCAAGGCTACATATGGGTTTATTTACCAAACAACACTTTGGAAAGTAAATACTGGAGTTATCGCGGAAATTTCGGATGGAGCATTAGTTGTAAGTAGAAAATAGGTACTAAACAAGGCTGTTGCATGAACTCTCTAGTTTATGCAACAGCCTTGTTATTTCAAGTGGATTAAAGTTTTTCTATACTATATGTTCCTAAATCATAAATAAAATGATCTATGAGAATGTATGTATTGTAGATGTTGATTAGTAAGCAAACAAAACAGAGGAAATAGATGAATTTATAATTTCTTTTAGTTTTATGTAGCCAGATAATAATTGTGATCGGAACAATTGCACCAATTATTGAGAACTGACAAGCTAAAACAAGAATAACAGCTAAGCCAATTATTTCTAGTGAAGTTAATTGTTTTTTATTTAATCCCCAAGAATTGGAATTATTTACAGAGGATGATGGAGTATCCTCAGCAGAAGTTGTTCTTGTATTTGAGTTATTTTTTGGAATTTTATCTTTTGAGTTTGTATTCAGTAATTCATCAATGGATATACCATATAAATCACAAAGGCGAAGCGTAGTACCTATATCAGGAGAAGACTTTCCGGTTTCCCATTTTGAAATCGTCTGTCGGGA